>DATKYX010000001.1:0-3509 GCA_035528255.1 Dehalococcoidales bacterium
CAGGTCGATTTTGGTGACGTCTATAGTCTTGCGGTGGCGGTAGATGGCGATGATTATGGCCAGCCCTACGGCGACCTCGGCCGCCGCCACCACCATAACGAAAATAGCGAAAATCTGCCCCGTGAGCTGGAGGGGCACGATATAGCGCGAGAAGGCGACCATAGCGATATTGACCGCATTGAGCATCAATTCGATGCACATCAGGATGATGATGGCGTTGCGCTTAGCCAGCGCGCCGTAGAGCCCGATGGTGAAGAGCACCGCCGCCAGTATTAAATAGTGCTCCAGTCCTACGCTCATGGTTACTTCTCCCTCACCAGGACGATAGCCCCTATAATTGCCGCCAGCAGGAGAATGGGGGCAATCTCCACGGGCAGGATAAAGCCGCCTTCGCCGAAGAGCAGGCCGGCGATAGCCGGGGTGGTCGGCTCCAGGGGCGGGGCGGACGAAATTTGCCAGTTGGTGTTGACCAGGGCATAGATGAGCCCGCCCAAAAAGAGGGCGGCGACAAAGAAAGCGGGGACACGCAGCCGGTTGGAGGGGCTGCCCCGCTGGACTTCACGGGTGAGCATAATAGCCAGGATGATTAAGACCGAGATGGCGCCGACATAGACCAGAATCTGCACCACCGCCAGGAAGTCGGCGCTCAGGGTGAGATAGATTCCCGCCACCGTCAAGAAGCAGAGGACGAGCGCCAGGGCGGCCCGGAAGACATCGCCCAGCAGGACGACGGCCAGCGCCGCCATGACGCCGATTACGGCCAGTATCCAGAAGGCGATATCAAGACCCATTAGCTTCTCTTCCCCTTATCTTTATCCAGGAGCAGGCTCTGCGCGGGCAGTTCGGCGGCGACTTCGGGGTGGGCGTAGCCGCTGGGCCGGCGCTCCGCCGATTCCAGCAGCCCTTCTTTAGCCAGCACCAGCTCGCCGCGCCGGTAGCACGACCGCTCGAAGGAACAGCCCAGAAAGATGGCGTCGTAGGGACAGGCCTCGACGCACAGGCCGCAGAAGATGCAGTAGCCCATATCCACCTCGAACTTCTCGACCCTGTATTTATTCTCCTCGACCTTGACCGAGGTCACGATGTCAATGCTGCCCTGGGGGCAGGTCTTGGCGCAGGTGCCGCAGCCCGTGCAGCGCTGCTGGTTCCAGATAAGCTCGTTGCCCCGGGTGCGGCGCGAGGGGGTGAGGCGCTGCTCGGGGTACTGAGTGGTGACCGGGATGCGGAAAAGATTCCGCAGCGTCACCGAGAGGCCCTTGATGATGCCTATTCCGTAGTGTTCAAACATTTACTCTACCCCAGCCCAGCTTAAAGAGTTTCGACCACAATAGCACCAAGACTATCATAACGGCAAAGTTGACCGGCACCAGGAGCCAGAGGGAGACATCGGGCCAGACTAAAATCTCGACGGCGGTAACGAGCAGGTTTATCAGCGCCAGCGGGAAGAGGCACTTCCAGGCAAACGCCATGAGCTGGTCTATCCTGACGCGGGGCACCGTCGTCCTTACCCAGACGATAACGAAGAAGACGGCGCCGACCTTGAGCAGGAACCAGAGCCAGTCGGGAAGAAGCGGGCCCCGCCAGCCGCCCAAAAAGAGGGTGGTGACGATAGCCGCTACCACCAGCGCCTCGGCGTATTCCACGAGATAGAAGAGGGCGAACTTCATCCCCGAGTATTCGATGTGGAAACCGGCCACGAGCTCGGAGTCGGCCTCCATGAGGTCGAAGGGGGCGCGGTTGATTTCGGCCAGGGCGCCGATAAAGAAGAGCAGGAAGCCCAGCGGCTGCACCAGGATAAAGGGTATCTCCTGAGCCTGGACTATCTGCTGCAGGGAGAGCGAGCCGGCCAGCAATACCACCCCGACCAGCGATAAGACCACGGGAATCTCGTAGCTGACCACCGAAGCCACCTGACGCATGGCGCCGAGCAGGGAATACTTGTTGTTGGAAGCCCACCCCGCCATGAAGATGCCCATCGTGGTCACCGAGCTGATAGCCACCACATAGAGGACGCCGACATTAAGGTCGACGAGCAGGGCGCCGCCCCGGAAGGGGACGACGGCGAAGACCATCATCACCGGGGCGAAGGCGACCACGGGCGCCAGCCAGTGAATCAGCTTATCCGCCCGCGAGGGGACGATGTCTTCCTTGAGCATGACCTTCAGGGAATCAGCCACCGGCTGGAATAAACCGAAGGGGCCGGCGCGGTTGGGGCCGAGTCGGGACTGCATAATCGCCATCGCCCGGCGCTCGAACCAGATAAAGGCCATGACCGAAAGCAGGACGAAAGCCAGGATGATGACGGTAAATATCGCCCAGTGCGCCCAGAAGTTGCCGGGCCAGTCGGGGGGCAACATCGCCATCGCCATCAGCGGTCCACCTCGCCCATACAGATATCGATGCTGCCGAAGATAATGATGGCGTCGGCTATCTTCCAGCCGCGCATCATTTCACTTAAGGCCGTCAGGTTGATGAAGGTCGGCGCCCGCACGTGAAAGCGGTAGGGGGCGATGGAGCCGTCCGAAACCAGGTAGAAACCGAGCTCACCGCGGGGGGTTTCAATATGGCCGTAGGCTTCGCCGGCGGGGGGGCGGATAAGGTGGGGCACTTCGCTCCTGACCTCGCCGCCGGGCAGGTCTTTAATCGCCTGCTCTAAAATACGCAGGCTCTGGCGCATCTCTTCGACCCGGACGCGGTAGCGGTCGTAGCAATCACCGGCGCTGCCGGTGGGAATGTCGAATTCAAAGCGGTCGTAGATGGAGTAGGGGTCGGCGCGGCGGATATCCCACTCCACGCCGCTGGCGCGGAGCACGGGGCCGCTGGCCGAGGTGTTGATTGCCATTTTCTTGGTCAGTATGCCGACGCCCTTGGCGCGCGCCAGCAGTATCTCGTTTTGTTTGAGCAGCCGCTCGTACTCGTCGAGCCAGCCCGGCATTTCTTTAAGGAACTTCCCGACGGCGGGGATAAACTCTTCGGGGATGTCCTGGCTGACGCCGCCGACTCTCATATAGTTGTAGGTGAGGCGCTGGCCGCAGACCATGTCGAAGAGGTCCAGAATCTTTTCTCTTTCGCGGAGCATATAGAGGACGGGGGTCATGAAGGCGCCGCAGTCGTTGAGGAAGAAGCCGACGGCGCAGAGGTGGCTGGCCACGCGCTGCAGCTCGGCCATAATCACCCGTATGTATTCCGCCCGCTCGGGGACGCCAATCCCGGCCAGCTTTTCCACCGCCAGGCAGTAAGCCAGGTTGTTGCTCATCGAGGCTAAATAGTCGAGCCGGTCGGTGAGGAGGACGCAGCCGCCGTAGGTGCGCTCCTCGGCCAGCTTTTCGATGCCGCGGTGGAGGTAGCCGAAGACGGGTTCCATGTTGACGATGACCTCGCCGTCGAGGGTGGTGAGCATGCGGAAGACCCCGTGGGTGCTGGGGTGGGCGGGGCCGATATTGACCACGAAGGGTTCGGTCTGGAGGGTTATTTCTCTGGTCGTCGTCATAGAAAATCTTTCCTTAAGG
>DATKYX010000002.1:0-3550 GCA_035528255.1 Dehalococcoidales bacterium
GAGATTATGCCTCTCCCCGTCAACCTCGCTGGAGCCGAGCAGAGGCGGGGTTTTCTCCTCTTTAGCCAGCAGCGAGGCGATTTGCTGGCTCTCGTCCTCGAATAAAGCCAGTATGGGGCTGGTATTGGCCTGGCAGACCCAGAGCAGGCTCAATCGGTCGGTGGTGTGCTCGACGAGCGTACCCTCGTGGGGGCGGACGACATTATCCGCCCACTCCTGCAGACGTACGCCGGCGATGATACCGCGCCGCCGGTATTCCCGCCCGCCGTGGTGGAAATAGTGGTCGTGGAGGTAGATAGAAGGCACTTCATCGGTGACCAGGACTTTTTGCGCCAGCCACTGCTCCAGTACAGCCGCGGAACGGGTGTACTTATTGTCGGTGGTCGTGTCCTGGGGCAGCTCCCGGTTGTGCTCTAATCGGACGAAGTTGTATTCGTTACGCTGGTAAAGCTCCTGCTGCATCTGGGGGGGGATAACGTCGTAGGGAGGACAGATAACGTCGGCCAGGTCCTTGACCTTGCGCTGGTTGTAGTGCACCCCGCGGAAGGGATGAATCTCAGCCATAACTCTCTCTTTCTAATCTATAAGGGGCTTCGCTAACCTAGTTTAACCCATAGTTCGGGAAAGGCACAAGTTAAGCTACCAGATAACCAGTATATCCCGAATCACGTCGTCCCAGGACGGTATCACATAGTCGTTCAACTGGGAATAGCGCCGCCCGATTTCCACCCTGACCTCATCGTCGAACTGGGGCTCGAAATAGACCAGCCCCCGGTCGATGGTGTCGAAGGCGATTATGGAATGCCCCGAATCCGAGTAGCGCAGCTCGACGAAGGCGCAGCGCAGCCCCTCCGCCTCGGCGTTATTGCAAACGTCCCGCGAAAAGTGGCTGCAAACGTAGCTATCATCGTCGTAGCGGTTACGGTCGGTGCGGTCGCTGCTCAAGAAAGCCACCGCCTCCGCGTAGGTGGGGTCTGCCAGGCAATAGCCGTGGCCGGTGCCGGCTTCAAGGCCGGCTGTATACCCATCCGTGTAGCCAGCAGTTTCGCCCTCGCCGTAGCCCTCGTCCTTGCCCAGGGTATAACCGTCGCCGTAGCCGTCCTGGTTGCCCGTGATATAGCCGACTTTCTGCCCCGACAGGTAGCCGTTATCGTAGCCATTGACGTCACCCACGCCGTACGCCACGTTATAAAGGATAAAACCCCCCGCCCCCACCGCCGCCACTATGCCGATTGATATCAAAATTCGCTTTAGCCACATTTTACCGACCCCCCTTGTTATAGTATTATAACGTTTTCTCTTTTGCCCAGCCACAAGCTCTGCTATACTTAAACCACGAAGAGGTGCTTAAAATGAATAAGAAGATAGTCATCATCGGCGGTACCGCCTGCGGCCCCAAGGCCGCCGCCCGAGCGCGCCGCTGCGACCAGCAGGCTCAAATAACCATCGTCGAGCAGGAAACCGAGCTATCGGTAGCGACCTGCGGCTTGCCCTACTATGTTTCGGGGGTTATCGAAAGCCGCCTGGAGCTGGTGCAACGCGGCCCCGATTTCTTCAAAGAGGTCATGGATATAGACGTGCTCACCCGCACCAGGGCGATAGCCATAAACCGCAAAGCCCAACGGGTCGAGATTCTCAACCTGGCTAAGAACCGTACTTCGACCATTGAATACGACAAGCTGGTGCTGGCTACGGGCAGCACGCCGGTAGTGCCCGACTGGAAAGGCAAAGAGCTTAAAGGCGTCTTCACCCTCTCCCGCATCGAGGAAGCGCAGGCTATGCGCAACCTGGTCTCACCGCGTAAAATCAACAAGGCGGTCATAATCGGCGCCGGTCTCATCGGCCTGGAGATGGCGGAAGCGCTCGTCTCCCAGGGGGTAGAGGTCAGCGTGGTCGAAGCGCTGGACTGGGTACTGCCCACCCTCCTTGATTTTGAGGTCGCCGCCTACCTGGAAAAGCATTTGCGGGAAAAGGGGGTAAAACTGCTCCTCGGACAGGGCGTAACCGGCTTCGGAGGCGACGAAAAGGGCTGGGTAAACAAGGTTATCGCCGGAGATACGGAGCTGGAAACCGACCTGGCGCTGCTGGCTATCGGCGTTAAGCCCAACACCGCTCTGGCCGAAGACGCCGGTTTGAGCATCGGCACCGACGGCGGCATCGCCGTCAATGCCCACCTCCAGACCAGCGACCCGGATATCTACGCCGGCGGCGACTGCGTGGAAAACGTCAATATGATTACCGGCCAGAAGATACTGGCGCCGCTGGGCTCCACGGCTAACAAGCACGGCCGCGTCATCGGCACCAACGTCACTGGCGGCGACGAAACCTTCCCCGGCGTGCTGGGGACTTCCATCGCCAAGGTCTTCGATTATAACGTGGGTCGGGTCGGCCTCAGCCAGTCGCAGGCTGAAAAAGCCGGCTACGAGGTAATAACCTCCCTCGTCCCCGGCTACGAACACGCCACCTATTATCCCAACGGCAAAGAGATTACGGTAAAGCTGGTGGCGGAAAAGGCTAACGGGCGGCTCCTGGGCGGCCAGGTGGTGGGGCCCGGCGACACGGCCAAACGCATTGACGTGCTGGCCACCGCCCTGACCTTCGGCGCCACCGTCGACGACCTGGCTAACACCGACCTGGCTTACGCCCCACCCTACAACAGCGCCCTCGACCCGCTGCACAACGCCGCCAACGTCATCCGCAACAAGCAGGAGGGCTACGCCCGCGCCCTGACCCCGATGGAGGCAATGGCCAAGATTAAAAACAACGACGCCTTTATCTTCCTCGACGTGCGCTCGCCCGCCGAGTGGGAAGCCTACCGTATCGAAGCCCCCCAGAATAAATTTTTGCCCCTCAGGGAGCTTCGGACGAAGCTCGACGAATTGCCCAAAGACGCCGAGATTGTCATCGTCTGCCACACCAGCGTGCGCGCCTACCAGGCGCAGCGCATACTCGACGGCGCCGGCTTCAAAGACGTCAAATTCCTCGACGGCAGCATCGCCGCCTGGCCCTACGAGCTATCGTTCCAAAGGCCCGCGCCGGCCGGTAACTAGTTAGCCGCCGTTAAATGTAATATAATGAGCCTGAATATGAAACCAGCCGAAGCCAAGCAAAGGATAGAGAAGCTCAGGGCGGAAATCGACAACCACAACTACCGCTACTACGTGCTGGACAGCCCCGAGGTCTCCGATGCCGAATACGACGAGCTGATGCGGGAACTGCAGGGGCTGGAAGCGGAATACCCCCAATTTTTGACCCCCGACTCTCCCACCCAGCGCGTGGGCGCCGCCCCCCTGGAAGCCTTCGGCGTCGTCGAACACCGCTACCCCCTGCTTTCCTTAAGCAACGCCTTCTCCCCGGAGGAGCTGGCCGCCTGGTACAAGCGGACTCTGAAGCTGGCCGGCAATCAGCCGTTCGACTTCGCCTGTGAGCACAAGATTGACGGCCTGGCCGTGGCGCTGACCTACGTTAACGGGCAGTTCGCCACCGGGGCTACCCGCGGCGACGGCCTGCGCGGCGAAGACATCACCCAGAACCTGAAAACGGTGAGGAG
>DATKYX010000003.1:0-5721 GCA_035528255.1 Dehalococcoidales bacterium
CTTACCCTCCTTGAGCATAGCCGCCATTATATCCCAGAGCTTGTTGGTGTTGGTCACGTAGCCCTGGTAGAGGGTGAAGTGATTCTTGAGCAGGGTTTCGCCGAAACCCTTCATCCCGATAAGAGCGCTGTAGTCCTTGGCGTCATAACCCATTGTCTTTACCCCTTTCCCTGTTTATTTTTAGTCAATATATAAGATTCAGCTAATATTACCCAAAAATTCCTTGAGCTGGTAGTCCCACTCCCGCGAGACCAGCTCCACCGAGGCTCCTTTAGCTTCAGCCGAGGCAATAACTTCGATAAGGCCGCCGCCTGTCAGCTGGTCAGCCAGCCGCCGTCAATAACGATAGCGGCACCGGCGATATAGCTGGCTTCTTCAGAGGCTAAGAAGACCGCCAGATTGGCGATTTCCTCCGGTTTGCCCAGCCTGCCCTTGGGAATTCTGAGCAGCACCGGCTCCAGCTGGCCGCTCTCTTTAGCTCCCTTGGTCATATCGGTATCTATCGCCCCCGGGCAGATAGCGTTGACGTTTATGCCCCGGGCGGTCAGTTCCAGCGCCAGCGCCTCGGTCAGCGCCATGACCCCGCCCTTGGAGGCCGTGTAGTGGGCGATGAGGGGAAAGGCAATACCACAACCCCCCGAGGATATCGAGGCGATATTGATAATGCGGCCCCAGTTATTCTTAATCATCTCGCGAGCCGCCGCCTGGGCGCAGAGAAATTGCCCTTTTAGATTAACGCCGAGCAGTTTATCCCAGTCCTCTTCGGTGAGTTCGAGGAAGGGTTTATAGGAGATAATGCCCGCGTTGTTAACCAGTATGTCCAGCCTGCCGAATTCGGCTACCGTTTTCTTGACCAGCTCTTCCACCTCAGGGGCAGAGCTGACATCGCACTTAACCGCCAGCCCCTTTCGGCCCATTTTTTCAATCTCGGCAACCACCTTCTGGCAGTCTTCCTGGTTGATGTCACTCACCGTCACGTTAGCTCCGTCTTTAGCCAGGGCCAGGGCTATAGCCCGCCCGATGCCCCGCCTGGAGCCGGTGACGATGGCCGTTTTGTTGTTAAGTTTCATAGTTACGCCCCCCAATCGGAACACTACATATTTAACAACAATAATAGCCAGTTGGCAATAACGAAGTCATAAAATGAGGCTGGAAAAAGTTACAGAATTATGACATTCCTTAATTCGCCGGCTATTTATCGCCCGGCGAACTCTGGCTCAGGGGCATGGTGAAGAAGAAGCTGGAGCCGTGGCCGGGCTCCGATTCGACCCATATATTGCCGCCGTGCGCTTCCACCAGCCGGCGGCAGACCATAAGCCCCAACCCCACCCCCCTAACGCCGCTGGGGCGCTTTTCCAGGCGCTGGAAGGGGGCGAAGAGTTTCGCCTGGTCGGCGGGGGGAATGCCGATGCCCTGGTCGCTAACCCCGATGACCAGGTGTTCCCCCTGAGGCTTAGCCGATACCCGCACCTCTCCACCGGGGGGGGAATACTTTACCGCGTTTTCCAGCAGGTTATAGAGAATGCGTTCCAAGCGCAGGGAGTCGGCGTAAATCGGGGGGAGGCGGCGGGGCAGGCTGATAACGAATTTATGGGTCGAATACTGGCGCTTTATCTTATCCACAGCCTCCCCGATTATCTTCCTGGCGTCTATCGCCTCGCTATAAAGGACAAGGCGTTGCGCCTGGACGCGGGATAACTCCAGGAGATTGGTCAGCAGGTTGGATAGCGATTCCGACTCTGCCGCCGCATCCTTGAGCAGCTGGCGTGTTTCTTCCGGAGAGAGGCGTTCGGCTTCGGTGAGGGCGGTGTTGATTGCCCCCGTGATTACCGTCATCGGGCTGCGCAACTCGTGGGAGACCAGCCCGATGAAATCGTCTTTGAGCTGGTCCAGCTTTCTATGCTCGGTGATATCCGCCATTATCGAGCGGCTGGCGACCACCCGACCTTCTTTATCGCGTATCGGGCGCACCGACAGGCTGACCCAGACGGTGGTGCCGTCGGCCCGTCTTACTTCCAATTCCTGGTCGCGGACTTCCTCGCCGCTAAGAAACCTCCTGAAAACTCCCTCTGCCGCCGCTTTGCCATTCGGCGTATCGGCATAAAGGTCGGCTACGAGCATTCCCATCAGCTCCTCCCGGCTGTAGCCGAGCAACTCGGCGGCGCTGCGGTTGGCCCGCTTGATAATGCCGTCCGCCCCGCAGGAAAGGTAGGCATCGGGGGCTTCTTCATAGAGGTCGCGGTACTGCTCCTCCCTCTGCTTTAAATCGCGAAAGAGGAGGTTATAGGGCTTGACCAGCCCGGTCTCGATAATAGCCTTATAGATGAGATAGAAGGCGGCAATCTTGAGGAAATGACCGAGCAGATTGGGGAAGCCGAAGGGGCTATCGTAAAGGGTGAAGGACAGCTCGGAGGCTATGGTCACGAGGATAGCCGCCAGTAGCAGTTTTAGTACGACGGTGTCGAACTGGCGGCGTTTCCGGAACATGGTGAAAATCGCCCCGACCAGAATGAACGAAATGATATACTCGCTGACCTTCTTGAAGATAGTCAAGCCGGCGCCCTCGACAAAGCAGCAGGGAAAGATATCCCAGTAGAAGATGGAGGCTATAACCAGGGCAGTAATCAGCCCGTAGCCGAGAAAGAGGAACCTTGCCCGCAGCTTTTGCCCGATAAACAGGGGCGCAAGGAGCAGGGAAATGCCCTGAAGATAGCGGGCGCAGACCCAGAGCTGGGTAGCCAGATTAGTGCCGTATTCCGGGAAGACGCCCATTCCCGAGTAAGCCAGCGTGTGCAAAAGGTCGAGAATAGCCACGAAGAGGAAAGCAACACCGATAAAGAGAAAGTAGCTGTTATCCAGAAAACGGCGCGAGTTCCAGGCAATGATGAAGATGCCGACGGCGACGACTACGCTGAATATCTCGGCGAAGCTATGGAAGAGGAGGTAGTTGTAGAGGCTGGACAGATAGAGCCCGACGAGGAGCAGCGCCCCGACTAAGGGGGTTAGATACCAGCGCGACTGTTTCGTATACATTGGCGGCAAAAGCCCCGATTGACACCTATTCCTGCGTGATAATACGATGATTAAGTCTCTGCGTCAAGGCTCAAGGCTTTGACATCGGCCAAAGAGCCGACTATTATTACAAGCGATAAGTTTATTCGGAGCTAGAGTGAAACGGTTTCGCATACTGGTCGTTGACGACGAAGAAAGAATAGTGAATTTTCTCGCCACCAAGCTGAAGGCTTCGGGCTACGAGGTTCTGACCGCCGGCGACGGCGTTATAGGTTTGGAGCAGCTACAAGCCCAGGAGCCCAACCTGATTGTGCTCGACCTGCTCATGCCCAGGATGAACGGGCTGGAGATGTTAAAGGAGCTGCGCAGCTTTTCATCGGTGCCGGTCATTATCCTGACCGCCAAGGGGGCCGATGCCGACCGCATCAAGGGGTTGCAGCTGGGCGCCGACGATTACCTGCCCAAGCCGTTCAACCCCGACGAACTGGTGGCCAGAATAGAAGCCATCAGGCGCCGAATACGACCCGGCCAGAACGATAAAGACGCCGAGCTTCTCCGTATCGGGGATGTAGCCATCGATTTCAGCAAGCGCCAGGTGCTGGTCGGCGGCGAGTCCATATACCTAACCCGCACCGAGTGGCTACTGCTCAGCCAGCTGGCCAATAATGCCGGGCGGCTCATGCTCTACGAGGAGTTGCTCACCCGGGTCTGGGGACCCGAATACCGCGACGATATCCAGATACTCCGCACCTGGCTCAGCCGACTGCGGCGTAAGCTCCAGAGCGACCCCCGGAGCCCGCAGCTCATTCGCACCGTGCCCAAAGCCGGTTACATCATCGACCACCCTCAGGACCAGGGTTAACGCTCCTCAGCCACTAATGTCATAATTCTGTAACTTTTTCCAGCCTCATTTTATGACTTCGTTATTGCCTACTGGTTATTATTGGAGATGAACACCTTTTCCGGAGAGTCCTTATGGTAATAACTATAGCAAGGGGTGATGTCGAGGTGATAAAACTGAAGAGCTGTCCTAAATGCAAAACGGGCGATATTACTATGGATAAAGACCACCACGGCTGGTACGAATATTGTATCCAGTGCGGCTATATGAGCGACCTGGTAAGCGTGGCCGAGTCAGAGCAGAAGCAGGCTTCCGGCAGCAAGAAACGGCAAACGGCTTCTAATAAAGGAGACTACAGGCATGCTTGACGGGAAAAGGATTGCCATCCTGGCCGAAGAGGACTTCGAGGACTCGGAGCTTATCGAACCGTTGAGGTCGATGAAGAACGCCGGCGCCAGGGTGGTGATTGTGGGCACGGGTTCCAAGGAAAGCTACCGGGGCAAGAGGGGCAACGCCACCATAAGCGTCGATACCACTGCCGACAAGGTTAATATAGAGGATTTCGCCGCCGTTATCATACCCGGCGGCTACGCCCCTGATAAGATGCGCCGCGACCCGGCCATGGTCGAGCTGGTAAAAAAGGCTTACGAACTGGGCAAGGTGGTGGCGGCTATCTGTCACGGGCCGCAGTTGCTTATCTCGGCTAATGTGGTCAGAGGGCGCAAGGTTACTTCCTGGCCCTCGATAGCCGTCGACCTGGAAAACGCCGGCGCCGAGTGGGTCGACGCCCCCGTGGTACAGGACGGGAATCTCATCACCTCGCGCAAGCCCGCCGACCTGCCCCGTTTCAACAAGACAATCATTGAAGCTTTGAGAGGCTAGTGCTTGCCAAAGTGGGGCGCTGGTCGGACTAACATAATAAAGGAGGCAAACAATGGTTGTTGACCAATCTATCGAACGGCGACTTGACCGACTACGTATCTGGAATATCGTTGTCGGACTGATTCTCGCGGCACAAGCTATCTTGATGGCGGTACTCACTAACAACTTTTCTCTTCCGGTGACAGCAACGTTCATGACCGGCCCGCCCGGCAGCGAGCCCGAGCTTCACCATCTGTTTAATATCGCCACTGGTTGGGGTGTTTTCACTTTCCTGGCAATCTCGGCTGTTGCTCTGTTGATAATCGCATCGCCTCTCGTTTTCCCCTGGTACAAGCGTAACCTACTAAAGAACCGTAACTACGGCCGCTGGATAGAGTACTTTTTCAGCTCCTCTATTATGATCGTGCTAATTGCACAAATCACCGGTATCAGCGATATTGCCGCCTTAATAGCCATCTTCGGCACCAACGCTTGTATGATACTTTTCGGAGCGCTACAGGAGAAATATGAAAACCCGGGCAAGCCTAGCTGGCTGCCATTCTGGTTCGGCAGCTTTGCCGGGGCCATCCCTTGGATTGCAATCGCGATTTACGTCTGGGCGCCAGGGCTCAATCTATCTCCACCCGGCTTCGTCTACGGTATCATTGCCTCGCTGTTCGTTTTCTTTAACTGCTTTGCTATCAACATGGTATTGCAGTACAAGAAGGTGGGACCCTGGCGGGACTACCTGTTTGGGGAGAAGGTGTATATAATTCTCAGTCTCACGGCCAAGGCGCTGTTAGCCTGGCAGGTGTTCTTCCCGGTGCTGATGCCAGCCTAGTGGCTAAGTCGGCGCTCGCCTGGCAGATTTTCGCCGGCACCCTGCGGCCAGTCTAGCGGGATATAAATAAGTCTAACTAATGAAAGGATGCATTAATGAAAGAATGCATAATGAAAACCAAGGTACAAAAACTGGGGCTGGTCGTAATCATCATCGGGGTGGTGGC
>DATKYX010000004.1:0-3574 GCA_035528255.1 Dehalococcoidales bacterium
AAAATCAACGAGCTAGGGGCTGAAGTAGCCAGGGAAGACGGCGACAAGGTCGTCGACGCCCTGAGAACAGCCCACCGCTTCTTTGAAACCGACGCCTTCCTGCTCATCGCCGGCGTCGCCGGCGGTACCGGCTCGGGGGCGTTGCCCATCATCACCCAGATGATGAAAGACCGCTATATCGATAAACCGGTCTACTCAATGGCCGTTCTCCCATTCGCTCACGAAGAGGAAACCGAAGAAAGAACTATCTACAATGCGGCTACTTGCCTTAAATCCCTCTATACCACAGCCGACGCCGTATTCCTGGCCGACAATCAGCGCTTCGTCAGGAAGGACTTCTCCCTGAGGAATAACCTTTTACAGATTAACACCCTCATGGTCGAACCCTTCTTCAACCTGCTCTGCGCCGGTGAAGAGACCAAGCGCCGCCACATCGGCGCCCGCATGGTCGACGCCGGCGACATCATCCAGAGCCTGGTCGGCTGGACGGTAATCGGCTACGGCAAAGCGCAGCTGCCCTCCTTCAAGTTCTTCTCTTTCGGCAAGAACTTCCGCAAGAAGAGCACCGAAACCCACCGCGGCATTCAGGCGATGGACGAAGCTTTAAGCGAGCTTTCCGTCAAGTGCAACCCCGCGGAGTCGGGCAGGGCCCTGTACCTGGTCTCGGCGCCGCATAAAGAAATGAACATGGACCTGGTCAAAGACCTGGGCGAGTACCTCAGGGATATGGCCCCCGAGGCCGTCATCAGAAACGGCGACTACCCCAGGGAAAAGAACGTGATAGACGTCACCCTGGTCCTCTCCGAGCTGGGCGCCGTTGACAAGATAAAGGGCTACTACGAAACCGCCACCCAGTTTATCCACGCCTCCAAGGGCAGAGAGAAACAGGCTGAGGGTAAACTCAAGGACATAGAAGAGGCATCCAAGGACATACCCTCATTACTATAATCAAACACTAGACAAAAAGCCAGCTTTACCAGTGGAAAGAAGATAGCAGAACTGGTAAAGCTGGCTTTTATTTAACAACGAACCTCCGCCAGCTATAAAATCCCCTTTGGAAACCAGCCGATTTAGGGTATAATAGAGGCAGCGATGTCATCTCAAGTTTTTTACCGCAAATGGCGCCCCCAGACCCTGGCCGATGTCGTCGGTCAGGCGGCGGTAACCCAGACTCTCAGTAATGCCCTCAAGAGCGAGCGCGTCTCCCACGCCTATCTTTTCTACGGCCCCCGGGGAACGGGCAAGACCAGCACCGCACGCATCCTGGCCAAAGCGGTCAACTGCCTCAGCACCGATAAGGAAAAACCCTGCAACGAATGCGATATGTGCCGGGCGATAACCGAGGGCAGCGCCATGGATGTCATTGAAATCGACGCCGCCAGCAACACTGGCGTCGACGATATCCGCAGCCTGCGCGAAAAGGTAAACTACGCCCCCGGTCAGGCACGCCACAAGGTCTATATCATTGACGAAGTCCATATGCTCAGTAACAGCGCCTCCAACGCCCTGCTCAAAACGCTGGAAGAGCCGCCCCCCCAGGTCATCTTCATACTGGCCACCACCGAAATCCATAAGGTATTGCCGACAATCATATCCCGCTGCCAGCGCTTCGACTTCAGGCGCATCTCCCAGTCCAACATGATAGCTAAACTGGAACGCATCTGCGAAGCCGAAGGCATCAAGATAGAGCCGGAGGGATTAAGGCTCATCGCCCGCAGCGCCACCGGCAGCTTCCGCGACGCCGAAAACCTGCTGGAACAGCTGACCACCTACTACGGCGACGAAATCAGTCTGCCCCAGGTGCAGGCCGTTCTGGGCATAACCGGCGACGAGCGGGCTAAAGAGCTGGTCAAGCATATCGTCAATAACGATGTTTCGGCGGGCGTGACGACGATAAACGGCGTCAACAGCGACGGCCTGGACTTAAGACAATTCAATCGGGAGATGGTGGCTTACCTCAGGCAGTTGCTACTGGTAAAGACCGGCTCCGAGGAAGCCTTAGACCTCACCGCCGAGGACATAGCCGAGCTCAAAGAGCTGGCGGCTAAGACCAACCTCGCCCAGATACTACGGGCGATAAAGCTCTTCGGCCAGCTCGAAATCGGCTTCGATAACTACTCCACCCTACCCCTGGAACTGGCGCTGGTCGATTGCGCTCAACCCCCCACCGAAACCCCCAATAACCCCGCCCCCCCACCCCGCTACGAGCCACCGGTGAATGCGGCGCCCAAAAAGCCCGTGGCTAGGGCTAAAGCCGCCGATGTAGCCAGGGACGTGCCCGGGACAAAGGCAGCCGATAAACCCGAGGCAGAGGCAGCCGAAACGCCCGAAACAAAGGCAGCCGACAAACCAAAAGCAGAGGCAACCGATACGCCTGAAGATACGCCCCGGCCGGAAAATAACCCCGCCCCCCCAGCCAACACCCCGCCCGGGCTCCACAGCGAAATCGAGCGCCTGAGACTTAACTGGAAACAGGTCATCGAGCAGACGCCCGACAAGCTCAAGCGAACGCCGGCCGTCGCCATCCTGAGGAGCGCAGGGGTCAAGCCGGTGGATATCGATGGCGATACCGTGGTCCTGGCCTTCAAGTACCCCATTCACAAAGAAAGGCTGGAGACCGCCGAAAACCAACAGGTGACCCGGACCATCATCGGCAACTTTCTGGGGCGCGCCTGCCAGGTGCGCTGCGTCCACGAACCCGAAGATAACCACCTGGTGGACGCCGTAAAAAGAATAGGCGCCAAGGTCACCAAAGTGGAGGAATTGTGAGCAAATTTATGATGAAACAGGCGCAGGAACTTCAGGCCCGGCTGGTTAAGGCTCAGCAGGAGCTGGGCGAAGCCACCGTCGAAGCCACGGCGGGGGGAGGCGCGGTTACCGTCACCGTCACCGGCCAGCAGCAGGTGAAGTCGATAAAGATATCGCCCGAGGCAATCAACCCCGATGACGCCGAGATGCTCGAAGACCTGGTGCTGGCGGCGGTCAACGAAGCCATCGCCAAGTCCCAGGAGCTCGCCGCCGAGCGTATGAGCCAGGTGACCGGAGGCTTGAACATCCCCGGCCTGACCTAGTTATAAAAGGAGAACCATTCATTGGACCAAAACTTACCGCCCGCCGCGGGCGCGGTGGACAGACTCATTCAGGAACTGAACAGGCTTCCCGGCGTCGGGCCCAAGAGCGCTCAACGCCTCGCCTACCACCTTCTCCGCGCCTCGGACGAACATACCAAAATGCTGGCTGACGCCATCCTCTCGGTAAAGCAAAAGACCAAGCTCTGCTCGACCTGCTTCAACATCACCGATACCGACCCCTGCCCCATCTGCCGCAACCCCCAGCGGATCCGCAGCCAGGTCTGTACCGTGGAGCAGCCGCAGGACATACTGGCGCTGGAGCACACCAAGACCTACAACGGCTTATACCACGTCCTCCACGGCGCCATCTCCCCCACCGAGGGCATCGGCACCAACGACATCAGAATCAACGAGCTTATGGAACGGCTCAAAGGAAGCTCGGTCACCGAAGTCATCCTGGCCACCAACCCCACCCTGGAGGGGGAACAGACCGCCATGTACCT
>DATKYX010000005.1:0-3066 GCA_035528255.1 Dehalococcoidales bacterium
CAGAATAACGTCCAGGGCGCCTGCGATATGGGGGCTTTGCCCAACGTCTATCCCGGTTACCAGGCAGTCACGGATGCTAAAATTAAGGCTAAGTTCGAGGCTGCCTGGGGCGGTTCGCTTTCGCCGTCGGCGGGGATGCCCGTCACCTTGATGGTCGAAGCCGCCGCTAAGGGTAAGATAAAGGCGATGTACCTTATCGGGGAGAACCCGCTGCTAAGCGAGCCCGATATCACCCACGCCGAAGAGGCGCTGGATAAGCTGGAGTTCCTGGTGGTGCAGGACATCTTCCTCACCGAGACGGCTCAACTGGCCGATGTCGTCCTGCCCGGAGTTAGCTTCGCCGAGAAGGACGGTACCTTCACCAACACCGAACGTCGGGTGCAAAGGGTAAGGAAAGCGGTGGAGCCGATAGGGGAGAGCCGAGCCGACTGGCTGGTTACCTGTCAGGTCGGTAAGAAGATGGGCAGCCCGGGCTTCGACTTTAAGAATTCTTCCCAGATTATGGATGAGATTGCTTCACTTACCCCCAGCTACAGGGGGATTAGCCATAAGCGCCTGGAAAAGGGCGGCTTGCAGTGGCCCTGCCCCACCCCCGAACACCCGGGGACGCCTATCTTGCACACCCAGCAGTTCACCCGCGGCAAGGGGCAGTTTATCCCGCTGGAATATAAGCCGCCTATGGAGCTGCCCGATAAGCAGTACCCGCTGGTGCTGACCACCGGGCGCAGCCTCTATCACTTCCACACCGGCACCATGACTCGCAAGGTGGAAGGGTTGAACGTCCTGAAGAAGGAAGGGGAGGTGGAGATAAACCCCGCCGATGCCGCCAAACTGGGCATCGCCGACGGCGACAGGGTAAAGGTCGCCTCGCGGCGGGGGGAGGTGGTGACTAAAGCTAATTTGACCGAGGCTTCGCCTGAAGGGGTGGTCTTTATGACCTTCCATTTCGCCGAAAGCCCGGCTAACAGGTTAACTAATCCCGTCCTCGACCCGGTAGCCAAGATTCCCGAGTATAAGGTTTGTGCCGTGAGGGTAGAAAAGGCGTAGACCGAGGGGGGGTAGCTTTGACACTACTGGTAACGTTAAACGGGACTCAGGTGAGTGGTCGCTCGGGGCAGACCATTCTTGAGATGGCGCAGGCAAACGGCGTCGATATCCCCACGCTCTGTCACCACGCTGATTTATCTCCACTCGGCGCCTGCCGTGTCTGCGTGGTCGAGGTGGAAGGCTCCCGGACGCTGGTCGGCTCCTGCCACACGCCCATCGCCGACGGCATGGTCATCCATACCCATTCCCCCAAGGTCTTAGAGAGCCGCAGGGTCATCGTCGAGCTACTGCTCGCCAGCCACAGCGGCGCCTGCTATATGTGCGACAAAGCCAACATGTGCGAGCTGCGTAAAATCGCCGCCGAACTCGACGTGGGATTGCCCCGATTCCAGGTGAGGAAGCATTATTATCCTCTGGAAGATGTCAGCCCCTATATCGTGCGCGACCTGACCAAGTGTATTATGTGCCGCCGCTGCGCCCGCGCCTGTAACGAGGTTGCAAGGCAAGACGTTTTCGCTATTGCCTACCGTGGCTTTGATTCCAAGATTATTGTCGATTTCGACCAGCCCATAGATAAAGAGGTTTGCCGTGATTGCAGTGTTTGTATCCCCTTTTGTCCGACAGGGGCGTTGAGCCAGCCGAGAGAGACGAAAGCAGCCAGGAAAGGGAAGCCCTTAGTTGTTAAGTAGTTAATTCTCTGGTTTGAGGAGGGTGGGGTAGATGAAGAAAACCGGCCGAAACGGGGAACGGGGAAAGCTGTTGGTGCTGCTGGAGGCAGCCCAGGTTAAATCTGCGCATATATCCCACGATACCATCACCGAGCTGGCGGAATCCCTTGACCTTTCGATAGGGGAGGTCTACGGGGTCGCCAGCTTTTACTCTTTCCTCTATACCAAGCCGAAGGGCCGGCATATCATACGTATTTGTAAGAGCCTGCCCTGTCTGCTTAAGCATTCCCGGACCATAATCGACAGCGTGCAAAAAGAAATCGGCATTCAGCCCGGTGAGACCACCCCCGATGGCAGGTTCTCTTTCGAGCTGACCAATTGCATCGGCGCCTGCGATAAAGCGCCGGCCATGATGGTAAATAGCGACGTCCACGGCGATTTGACGCCGAAGAAGATAGCCAGAATTCTACAGGGCTATAAGTAATATAGGGAGGTTAAGTTGCCGGAGAAGCGGGTAGTATTACGGAACTGCGGGGTTATCGACCCCCAGGATATAGACAGCTATCTGGCGGCAGACGGCTTTAAGGCTCTGAAAAAAGCCCTGAAGCTGACCAGCCAGCAGGTGATAGAGGAGGTCAAGGCATCGGGGTTGCGGGGCAGGGGAGGGGCCGGCTTTCCCTGCGGCTTGAAGTGGGAGTTTGCCAGTAAAGCCGAAGGCGATGAGAAATACGTTATCTGCAATGCCGACGAGGGGGAGGTGGGGACGTTCAAGGATAGGTATATACTGGAGAACGACCCCTTCAGCCTTATTGAGGGCATAGCTATCGCCGGCTACGCTACCGGGGCAAAGAAGGCCTTTATCTACCTCCGCGCCGAGTATCACTTCCTGCTCGACCTGCTCCAGAATGCCATCGCCCAATCTAAAAAGAAGGGCTTTCTAGAACACCTCGATATCGAGGTCCGTGAGGGTGCCGGCGCTTACGTCTGCGGCGAGGAGTCGGCGCTCATGGATTCAATCGAGGGCAAAAGAGGCGAAGTGCGCTACCGGCCGCCTTTCCCGCCGACGAGCGGTCTCTGGGGCAAACCGACTATAATCAACAACGTGGAAACTCTGACCAATATACCCCGCATTATACTCAGCGGAGCCGAGTGGTTCGGGAAAATGGGCACGGAAAAAAGCAAGGGAACCAAAGTATTCTCGGTAAGCGGAGATGTGGCTAAGCCCGGCGTCTATGAGTTAGAGCTGGGCAGCCCGCTCCGAGAGCTGGTCGAAGGGCTGGCTAAGGCTGAGAGGGTCAAGGCGGTGCAGATAGGCGGCGCTACGGGGAGAATTATACCCTACGCCATGATA
>DATKYX010000006.1:0-4407 GCA_035528255.1 Dehalococcoidales bacterium
GGTTCTTTATCCAAATGGCGGATTTTATCCCGTTTACAAAAGTTGACATTTGCCATTTGGCGAATTATAATTCTCCTGATATGAACCAAAATCGAAGCACCAACCTGGGCGAAATCATCAGACAGGGAAGAGTCACCCAGCGGCTAACACTGAGCCAGCTTAGCGCTATGTCCGGCGTATCCTCTTCGCACCTGGGCCGCATCGAAAGAGGCGAGCGTTACCCTTCGGGTTCAATCCTGCGCAAAATCGCCGAACCCCTGGGTTTTGAAGAGAACGAGCTGTTCACTCTGGCCGGCTACCTGACTCCCACCTCCTCGGGCGTAGCCGAGAGCCGCCCCCGCTACGGCGGCAGCGAGCTCGACCCCTACGTGGCCCGGATACTAGCCCAGGAGCCGATTGACGTGCAGCGCGCCGTCATCGGTATACTCACTATCTTAAAAAGTCTTGCCCTGAGCACGGTTAAGGAAAGCACTTAAAGCCGCACCGCAGGGCAATATTCACCGCTAACCAAGGCAATCAGCCAACGCTGACATCTGCCGGTAAATAGCGGCGGTGGACTTTTTTGTTTTATTTTTCCCTTGTAACTTTAGCCGACTGGTAGTATAGTTTAGCCTTAGAGTATTACGGGGTGGAGAAGATGAAGCTAGTTATCGAGCCTGGGGCTTTATCGATATTAACCGCGACAAGCGATTTCTTAAGCGGGCAGAAGGTTAAAGCCTACCTGGTCGGCGGTTTTATCCGCGACTCCCTGCTTGAACGAGCTACCGCCGATATCGATATCGCCCTTGCCACCGACGCCCTGGAGATAGCCCCCAAGATAGCCAACGCCCTGGGGGGGAAATTCGTCCTGCCGGATAAGCAAAACCGCGTCTGCCGCGTGGTGTTAATGGATAAGAAAGCGCCGTCGGGGGGGCGGTGGCAGCTCGATTTTACCACCCTCAAGGGCGGCATCGAGCCTGATTTGGGGCGGCGCGACTTCACCATAGACGCCATCGCCGTTGACATCGAAGAGGTCGGCGGCAAGGACTCAACCCTTATCGACCCCTTCGGCGGGCAAGCCGACCTTAAAAATAAGTTGATTCGGGCGGTCACCGAGACCGTCTTCGAAGACGATGCCGTCCGCCTGCTGCGGGCGGCGCGACTGGCGGCGGAGCTGGGTTTTACCCTCGACGAAAAGACCGGGGCCCTGGTCAAGAGCCAGTGTCATCTGCTCGCCGGTGTCGCCGGAGAAAGGTTGCGGGAGGAGTTGGTCCGCCTGCTGGCCGTCCCCCACCCCGAAAGCTTTCTGCCCCGCCTCGACGAGCTGGGGCTAATCACCGCCCTCTTTCCCGAACTGGGCAGGACGAAAGGGGTCGAGCAGCCCCGGGAACATTCCTGGAATGTCTTCGACCACTCACTGCAAACGGTGCTGGCCGTTGATTTTATTCTCCGCCAGGGAAGCTGGCAATACGCCGGCGACAAGGCGCTGGCGGCCGTCCCCTGGTCGGACAGGCTGGCCGAGCACTTTAACCGCGAGGTCGGCGGCGGCAGCAGTCGCCGGGCGCTGCTCAAACTGGCCGCCCTGCTCCACGATATCGGTAAGCCCGAGACCAAAGCCGTCGGCGAGGACGGACGCACGCACTTCCTGGGGCACGACAAGCTGGGAGGGGCGGCGGCGGCGGATATCATGGCCCGGTTGCGCTTCAGCGGCAAAGAGGCAAAACTGGTCGAGATTGTGATAAACTATCACATGCGTCCGGGGCAGATGAGCCAGCAAGGAATGCCCACCCGGCGGGCTATATACCGCTACTTCCGCGATTGCGGCGAGGCGGGCATCGACATACTGTTTTTGAGCCTGGCCGACCACCTTGCCACCCGGGGACCCAACCTGGATATGGCGGGCTGGCGGGAGCACGGCCGGATGGTAGAATACGTTTTAGAAAAGCATTTCGAGCAACAGGAGCTGGTGGAGCCCGCCCGGCTGGTGGATGGGAACGATTTAATCAATGTCTTCGGCCTGACTCCGGGTCCCGCCCTGGGGGAGATTCTGGAAGCGGTGCGCGAGGCTCAGGCATCGGGCGAGCTGGCCGACCGGGAAGAAGCCCTGGACTATATCCGCCAGCGACTGGCAACCGAGAAGACACTCTGTTAATATATATGGCTAACAAGCTTAGTGAGGTAGTGTGAAAAGATATGACTAAAGGAAACGTCACCGTTCTTCTGATTCTAATAGCCATCTTCGCCTTTGCCGTTTGCGCCCTGGTCTATCCCCTCTTCGACAGAACGGAAATGAGGATGGGCTTAGACCTTCAGGGCGGCATTCATATCGTCTATCAAGCCGACCTCTCCGGCATAGCCGCTGAAGACCAGGACAGCGCCATGGAGGGGGCTAAGGAAATCCTCAGCAACCGTATCAACCCGCTGGGGGTAACCGAGCCCATTATCCAGAGACAGGGCAGCGACCGCCTCCTGGTCGAGCTGCCCGGTATCAGCATCACCGACCAGGAGAAGGAAAGGCTGGCGCGGGTGGACATACTGGCCTTCGGGGAACTGGCCGCCGCTGACGAGGAAGCAAAATGGGAAAACGAGCTGGGCCGCTGGAAGCCGGCGACGGGGATAATCGACGGCGAAGAGCTGGCGCTGACCAGCCGCTACTTTAAGGAGAGCACCTATGTCGCCCGGGACAATTTGGGGCGGCTGCTGCTGATTTTCGAATGGGATGAAGAAGGCAGCCAGCTATCGGAACAGGTCACGGGGCGGATTCTCGGCGAGCGGATGGCTATCTTCGACGGCGATGTCGCCCTGCTGGGGGATGACGGACTGCCTATCGCCCCCACCGTCCAGGGCGTCATCAGCGACAGGGGGCAGATAGAGGGCTTAAGCCTGGACGAAGCCACCAGCCTCTCCCACCAGCTGAACTTCGGGCGATTGCCCGTGCCCCTTAACATACTATACGACCAGACCGTATCCCCCACCTTAGGCGAAGATTTCGTCGATATGAGCCTCAAGGCGGGGATTATCGGCATCATACTGGTTATGCTCTTTATGATTATTTACTACCGCCTGCCCGGGGTTGTCGCCAGCCTGGCGCTCGTCTTCTACGGGGCGCTGGTTCTGGCCATATTCAAGCTGATTCCGGTCACCCTGACCCTGGCCGGCATCGGTGGCTTTATCCTCTCCATCGGTATGGCGGTGGACGCCAACGTGCTTATCTTCGAGCGCATGAAGGAGGAGTTTGCCGCGGGCAGAACGCTGGGGGCGGCTATCGAGGCGGGCTTCAGCCGCGCCTGGACCGCCATCAGGGACAGCAACGTGACCACCTTTATCGTCTGCGCCATTCTCTTCTGGCTGGGCGGCAGCATCGCCGAGAGCGCTCCGGTACAGGGCTTCGCCCTGACCCTGTTTATCGGCGTGGCGGTGAGCATGTTTACCGCTATCGTGGTCACCCGCACCCTGCTGCGCTTTTTCGTGGGCACGCGCCTGGCCAAGAAGACGGCTTTGTTTAGCGCTCATCAGGAGAAGAAATAATGTTTATTACCGGTAAAAGGTCCTGGTTCTTGATTATCTCGGAGGCGATTATCCTGATTGGCATTATCGCCCTGCTGGTCTTTGGTCTTAAACCGGGCGTCGAATTTAGCAGCGGCTCAATCCTCACCATCAGCTTCGAAGAAGAAGTGGGGCAGCCGGAGCTGGAGGCGGCAATGGCCGAGCTGGGCTACGCCAACACCATCATCCAGCGCACCGGTGAGGGCGACTTTATTATCCGCACCCAGGAACTGAGCGGGGAGGAAAAAACGGGTCTGGAGGATTCTTTAAGCGCCAGATTCGGCACCACCACCGAGCGGGAGTTCTACTCGGTTTCACCCATGGTGGCGGCGGAGACCGCCCATAATGCCATTATCGCCGTGGGTATAGCCGCCATAGGCATAATGCTCTATATCACCTGGGCGTTTCGCAAGATGCCCAAGCCTTTCCACTACGGCGTCTGCGCCATAATCGCCCTGGTGCACGATGTGGTGGTGGTGGTGGGAATTTTCGCCATACTCGGCGCCATAATGAACTGGGAAATAAACCTGATGTTCATCACCGGCGTCTTAGCCGTTATCGGTTACAGCATCAACAACACCGTGGTCGTCTTCGACCGGATACGGGAGAACCTGAAGAGGGGCTTAAGCGTTAACTTCGAGATGGTGGTCAATAACAGCCTGGTGGAGACCATGAGCCGTTCCATGAACACCAGCCTGACCACCATGCTGGTGGTATTAGCCCTGCTGCTCTTCGTCGGCACCACCATCCTGAACTTCGCCATGGTCCTGCTCATCGGCATCATCGCCGGCACCTACAGCTCACTCTTTATCGCCCCCAACCTGCTTATTATCTGGGAGAAGGGGGAGTGGGGCCGGCTTATCCTGCTGCCCCAATCTAAGA
>DATKYX010000007.1:0-18381 GCA_035528255.1 Dehalococcoidales bacterium
ATGCGAGCCATAATCAGCGTTTCCGACAAGACCGGGGTAACCGACTTTGCTCAAAAATTGAGCCAGCTGGGGTTTGAGATTTTTTCCACCGGCGGCACTAAAAAGGCGCTGGCGACGGCTAAAGTTCCGGTGAAGAGCGTCTCCGAGATAACGGGCTTTCCTGAGATTCTCGACGGCAGGGTAAAGACGCTCCACCCCATGGTTCACGGCGGCATCCTGGCTAACCGCAAGGTAGCCGCTCACATGGAGGAGCTAAAAAAGCATAATATCGGCGAAATCAACCTGGTGGCGGTTAACCTCTACCCCTTCGTCCAGACGGTATCAAAAGAGGGGGTTACTATTGACGAAGCGCTGGAGAACATCGATATCGGCGGGCCGACCATGATTCGGGCTTCGGCTAAGAATTTCCCCAGTGTCATCGTGGTGGTTGACCCCGCCGACTATCCGCTGGTTCTGGAAAAGCTCAAAGGGGGAGGCCTGGATTTGACTGAGCGCAAACGCCTGGCGCAGAAGGCTTTTCAGCACGTGGCTATCTATGATACCGCCATCTCGCAATACCTGAGGCGGGATATGGAGGGCTTCCCCGAGGATATGACCGTCGCCTTAAAGAAGCGCTACGGGCTTCGCTACGGCGAGAACCCCCACCAGCAAGCCGCCTTCTATGCCGAGCCGACGATAGGCGCTGCCGCGGAAACCGGCATCACCTGGGCCGAGCAGCTGGGGGGCAAGGCGCTTTCTTTCAACAATATACTCGACGCCGACGCCGCCTGGGGGGCGGTAACCGACTTCGCCGCGCCCACGGTAGCCGTTATCAAGCACACCAACCCCTGTGGGCTGGCCAGCTATGACGATATCGCCGAGGCATATCGACGCGCCTTCAGCGGCGACTCGGTGGCTGCCTTCGGCGGCATCGTGGCCTCCAACCGCAAGGTTACGCTGGCGATGGCTCAAGAGATGAAACCCGTATTCTACGAGATAGCTATCGCCCCGGAATACGAGCCGGAGGCGCTCAAATTACTGCAGACCAAAAAGGACTTGCGCATTTTGCTGGCTAAGCTGCCGCCCGGCTACGGCAAGGCGCTGCCGGGTTATCTCGACTTCCGCCGGGTCAAGGGCGGTTTCCTGGTGCAGGACTCCGATTCCCTACCGGAGGCGAAGGTCGAGCTGAAGGCGGTGACCAAGCGCAAGCCGACGGACGACGAAATAAAAGACCTGCTCTTTGCCTGGAGGGCGGTCAAGCATATAAAGTCCAACGCCATAGGGCTGGCCAAGGATAAGACGCTCCTGGGCATGGGCGCCGGACAGCCCAGCCGCATTATCAGCGCCCAGATAGCGATTGAGAAAGCCGGGGACAAGGTCAAGGGCAGTGTCCTGGCTTCGGATGCTATGTTCCCTTTCCCCGATGTGGTTGAGGCGGCAGCCAAGGCTGGGGTCACCGCCATTATCCAGCCCGGTGGTTCGATAAGGGATGGAGACTCGATTAAGGCGGCTGATGCCCATAATATGGCGATGGTTTTCACCGGTGTCAGGCACTTCAGGCATTAAGCTATGATAGGGAGAGGGAGGCTATGGCTAACGTAGTTCTGGTTTCCGATATGCTTAAGGGTTTCCTGGAAGAGGGATATCCTCTCTATTGCGGAGAGAGAGCGCGTCGCATCATCCCCAGTATTCAACGCCTGCTGGAGCGGGAAATTGCTAAAGGCTCCACGGTGTTCTTCCTCTGCGACCACCACGCCCCCGATGACCCGGAGTTCAGCATGTTTCCCCCCCACGCCATCGAGGGCACGGCCGAAGCCGAGGTCATACCCGAGCTGGCTAAATATAAGGGCGAGGTAATCCCCAAAAAGACCTACAGCGCCTTTTTCGGCACCACGCTCGAGGAGAAGCTGAAAAAGCTGAATCCGGATAAGGTGATTGTCTGCGGAGTGTGCACCCATATCTGCGTTTTATACGCGGTGTCCGACGCCCGAATCCGCGGCTACGAGGTAGAGGTGCCGGTTGACGGCGTTGCCTCCTTCGACGAAAAGTCGCACCGGTTTGCCCTGGATTATATAGAAAACACCCTGGGGGCTAAATTAACCAACCTGGTGACCAGCCGGGCCAAGCCGGCCAAATTCGAGCCCCGGGAGGACGTTCTCTCCGGTGAGACGGCGGACATCTACTTCGCCCGCACCGTGGAGATAATGCGCAAAGAGGGGCTTAACCCGGTGGCGACCATGGAGTTCTTCGCCAGCCGGGCGGGGGTATTATGCGGCATGGATGAAGTAATGGCGCTCTTGAGCCGGGTTCTGACCAAGGGCAAGTGCGAGGTGTGGGCGCTGGCCGAGGGCGATACCATGAAGCAACGTGAGGTGGTGCTGCGCATCACCGCTCCCTACCAGAGCTACGGACTGTACGAGACGGCGATTGACGGCATCCTGGCCCAGTGCAGCGGCTGGGCGACGGCCGCCCGCGAGTGCGTGGAAGCTGCCGGGGGGATACCCGTCGTCAGTTTCGGCGCCCGCCACGTCTATCCTACGGTGGCGGGGATAATGGATTACGCCGCTATTGTCGGCGGTTGCGCCGGCTGTTCCAGTATCGCCGGGGCCAAGCTGGCCGGCGTCGAGCCGTCGGGTACTATACCCCACGCCCTGATTCTGGTTATCGGGGATACGGTTGAAGCCACCAAAGCCTTCGATAAACATATGCCGGCGTCAGTCCCCCGAGTCGCCTTGGTGGATACCTTCAAGGACGAGGTGGAAGAATCGGTGCGGGTGGCTCAGGCTCTGGGCGAGAAGCTTACCAGCGTGCGCCTAGATACCCCGCAGGAGCGGGGAAGGGTTACCCCCGATCTGGTCAAAGAGGTCAGGGCCAGGCTGGACATGGCCGGCTTCAAGAAGGTAAAGATTTTCGCCAGCGGCGGCATCAACATGGAGCGCATCGGGCAGTTTATCGAAGCCGGAGCGCCGGTTGACGCCTTCGGCGTCGGCAGCTATATCAGCGGGGCTAAGCCCATCGACTTTACCGCCGACCTCCACGAGATAGAGGGCAAGCCCATAGCCAAGCGGGGCCGAATCCCCGGCATTACCCCCAACCCCAGGCTCAAGCGCATAATGTAGATAGGAGAAGATTATGCTGGAATATATGCTGGACTTCTTTAAGGCCTGGTTCTATGCTCCCGGCCTTAGCTGGAATCTTTTGCTCCTGGGTGTCGGTCTGGCCTTTGCCTTCGGCGCCGTTTGGTTCGCCGCCTACTGGACGCCGATACTTAAGAAGCCGTGGGCCTGGGCGATTCTGGTCGGCAGTGCCCTGCTGACCCTGTTGGCGGTTACCTTTGTTCAGATTCCCCTGCAGTGGTGGAGCAGCCAGGCGCTAAATCATTTCTGGAGCAGCGGTGTTCTATCGGACTGGTTGCTATTAGCGTATATACCGACCATACTTCTCAGCGGGCTGGTTCAGGAAGGGTCGAAGATGGTGCCGATGGTATTCTACTGGCGGCGTAAAGGCAGGAACATCACCCCCAGAATGGGGCTGATAATCGGGGCGGTAGCGGGCCTGGGCTTTGGCGTTTTCGAAGTGATATGGGTACACAACACCGTCTTTGCCGCTGGTTGGAATTGGGGAATGGTAGAAAGCGGTGGGGTAATGGGGCTGGCTGTATTCTGGGAGAGATTCTTTGCCGTCGCCTTTCACATTGCCGCCAGCGCTCTGGCCGGCTACGGGCTGGCTAAGGGTTGGGGCTGGCAGGCTTACCTTGTAGCCTCCGGCCTGCACGCAGCGTTGAATTATGGTATTGTCCTGGCCTCGTCCGGGCTTTTCGGCACTGTCGGATTGGAAATCTATGTCGCGGTTGGGGCTGTGCTGGTAACCGCTGCCGCCCTCTGGTTGCGCTGGCGGAGAACAGCGGAACTAACGCCGGTTGAGCCTATTCCGCCTCAAACTCCAGGCGCAGAACCCGCTTAGTTTGCGGGTCGACCTTGGCCCGCTCGTCGAGGCGCCAGCCGACCACCCACAGGATTTGCTCCTCCGAGCAGACGAGGGGAATACGCCCGCGCCAGGCCTGTGGGATTTTGGCGTCTATCATAAACTCGCCCAGTTTCTTGGGCTGAGCTAAGCCCAGAGGCTGGAACCTGTCTCCTCGCTGGCGAGTTCGTACAATCAGCCTGTCGCCGCTTTTGCCTGGGTCCAGGTAGGCGGTGAAATCGTCTTTCTGGCTCATAACTTCCCGTTCTACGATAGTCGCCTCTACTCGCCAGCCGGGAAGCAATGTTTCGCCGGGAATCTTAAGCGGAAACTCGCCCTTTAGCGGGGGGAGGGGGGATAGGGCGGTAGCATCCGGGGTCAACAGGTAGCGGTCGTATTCTATGGAGAAGATTAGACCTCCTGGCAGGCTGAGCCTTTTCCCCGCCGCTTTGGTTGCCAAAGACATCATTTCTTCGATATGGCGCATTTCGATGTCTTTGGCGCTGCCCAGCAGCCTTTCCACCGCGGCGCGGAGCAGGTACCGCTTCAGGGCGGCGGACAACTGGTCGAAGCCCGCCTTGTCTACAATAAGGCTCTTTCCTTCTTGCTGGATAAGCTCATTCCATAATCGGGCGACCTGTTCGTCGAGGAAGGTAATGTCGTCGCTGGCGATACGCCCGGTTCGAAGCAGGGCTTCGGCGACGGCGGGGTTATAGCTCTCGAGCAGGGGCAGGAGCTGCTGTCGGATTCGGTTTCTCAACGGCGACAGGGAAAGGTTGGAGGCATCCATCCGGGGCGTGAGGTTGTGATGGCGGCAGTAGCCCTCCGTCTCCTGGTGGCTTATCTCCAGCAATGGTCTTATGATGGTCAGGCTATCGGCTCCCGACTGCCAGAAGGTAGACGGTTGCAGCCCCCTCATCCCCCTGGTGCCGCTGCCCCGGATTAGGTGCATCAGGATAGTCTCTATATGGTCGTCCCGGGTATGCCCCGCCGCCCCCCGCCCGGCGCCGATAGACTTCGCCAGCTTAGCCAGGAAGCTGTATCTCACCTCGCGGGCGGCTTCTTCCAGCGACAGGCGTTGTTCTTTCTGGTAGCCCTTCACATCCCGTTTCTCGATAGTAGCCGGAATATCGAGCTTTCGGGCCAGCTCGGCTACGTATTCGGCATCGGCGTCGGAATCATTGCCCCGCAACTGGTGGTTGAGGTGGGCTATGTGCAGCTTTAGTTTAAGCTCTTCCCGGAGATTGACCAGGATATGAAGCAGGCAAACCGAGTCCGCCCCTCCCGACACCGCCACCACCAGCTTCTCGCCGCTTGATACCAGCCGGTGCTCCCGGATAAAAGCCAGCACCCGCTGTTCTAATGATGACGGCTGGTTTTCCCCTTTCATGTTCTATCCCTTTAGCCTGTTTTCAGCAGCAGTTTGCTGCGGCTTATGGAAGTGGGGTGGCTGAAACCCAGGGCGGCGGCTACCTGCTCTGGCCTCCCCGAGCCGCCGCTGTCGCAGCGCAGCCTCATGCCTAGCTGAGAGTAGCCCTGGCGCCAGTTAACAAGCCAGAGGTCGTCGATCAAAGCCCTCAGGTCGTAGTTCCGGGTGCCGGTATCCCTTTCGTGGTGCCAGGGAAATTGCTCCGCCGATAACAGCGAGGTCAGCGCCGCCTTTATCCCCGCCTGGTCTTTCTCCGTTTCCAGTTCGACCTCATATTCGGCCTGACTTACCTGCGATTGCAGCGAGGGCATGGTCGGGGCTATCGAATAGACCTGCCGTATTTCAATCCCCGCCGGTAGTTGCTGGCTAACGGCATTGGTGAAGAAATGAGGGGAGACCCATTTACTACAGAAGACATCCATAAGCTCCGCCTGGCTGGTTACCCCTACCGCCAGCGGCGCCGCCAGCGATATGCGAGGGTGGGGGCTGAATCCCTCGGTGTAGGCTAGAGGGATTTCGGCGCGGTGGAGGGCTCTTTGCCAGAGGCGCATTATATCCAGGTGGGAAATGAACTTTATCTCTTCTTCTCGGCTGAACCTAATCCGCAGTCGCTGCATGCTTTTCCTTGGTTATTCGTATCTTCTCTATCTTCATCCCCCGCATCTCGGTAATTACTATCTTCAACTGCTTATACTTCAGCCGCTCACCTTCTTTGGGTATGTGTCCCAGCAGGTCGAGGACAAATCCGGCCACCGTCTCGTAGTCTTCGCCTTCGGGCAGATCCAGGCTCATCTCCTCGTTGACTTCTTCCACCCGCATCCCGCCGTCAATCTGGAAGGTGTACTCGTCGATGCTCTCGTATTCCTTTTCTATCGTCGCCAGCTCGTCGCCCACCGGGCCCACGATTTCCTCCATCAGCCCGCTTAGAGAGACGATGCCGGCCGTGCCGCCGAACTCGTCGATGACCACCGTCATCCGGAAATTTTCATTCCTCATCTCGGTAAAGAGCTCGCTGACCCGCTTGGTCTCGGGGGCAAAGTAAGCCGGGCGAATCAGGTCGTCAATCGTGCTCTTACCATTAAGTTGCCCCTTGGCCTGGGCCATGAGTATATCCTTTACACCGAGGATGCCGATAACATTATCTATGTTATCCTCATATACCGGAAAGCGAGATAGCGGGTTTTCGGCGTAGAGTTTAAGGAAATCGGCTATCTTGGTGCCCTTGGTTACCCATATTACCTCGGTACGCGGCACCATTACCTCCAAGACCGGGCGGTTGCCGAACTCAAATACATTGTGCAGCATCTCGGCCTCTTCCTGCTCCACCGTCCCCTCCTTGTGCCCCATCGATATCATAGTTCGGATTTCCTCCTCGTTGGCCAGCGACCGGGGCACCGCCTTCCCGCCGAATATCCTGGCAAAGCCGGAAGCAATCCAGCTCAGCACAAACACGATGGGCGCAAACAGCCAGGAGAGGGCTTCTATCGGTCCGATGAAGGCGAGGGATAGCTTTTCGGCATGCCTGTTGGCTATGGTTTTAGGGGTGGTTTCGCAGAATATCAGGAGCAAGATGGTTATTACGATGGTAGCAATGAGGACGCCCCACTGGTCCCCCCAGAAGCGGATGGCCAGAAAGGTAGCTAAAGCGGCGGCGGCGGTGTTTACCAGGTTGTTGCCCAGCAGCACGGTGGATAAGAACTTCTCCGGACGCTCCATCATCTTGGCAACCCGCTTTGCCCCCCTCACCTTAGTATCGACCAGGTGTTGCACCCTTATCCTCTGCAGGGAAATAAAGGCTGTCTCCGAGCCCGAGAAGAAGGCTGATAAGAAGAGACAGATAATAAGTAATACCAGGTACAGGGTTTCAGTGCCAGACATATCGTATCACCCCACTCTTAGCGGTATATCCCGGTTATTCATCTTTTCGTCATAATATCACTGGCTATTGGGCGTGTCAAAAGGGCTATATGGGGATGTTGACGGCGGCTATGTTATAATGCAGAGGCATGAAAATCTTAGCTATTGAGACCTCTTGTGACGAGACGGCGGCGGCGGTGGTCGAGGACGGCAGGAAAATACTTTCCAACCAGATTGCCTCTCAGGTGGAAATACACGCCCGTTATGGGGGGGTTGTCCCCGAGGTGGCTTCCCGTCAGCACCTCCTCTCCATTATCCCCATACTAAAACAGGCGATGGCTGAGGCGGGCGCTGGCTGGCAGGAACTATCGGGTATTGCCGTCACCCTCGGCCCGGGCCTGGCGGGTTCACTGCTGGTGGGGGTGAATGCGGCTAAGGCGATAGCCTTGGCCCATAATCTGCCCCTTATCGGGGTCAATCACCTCGAGGGCCACCTCTACGCCAACTGGCTGGGGGACAAGAGCATCGAGTTCCCCGACGTTTGCCTTATTGTTTCCGGTGGGCATAGCGACCTGGTGTTGGTGCGGGGGCACGGCGATTACACGGTGCTGGGGCGAACCAGGGATGATGCCGCCGGCGAAGCTTTCGATAAAGCCGCCCGAATACTGGGACTGGGCTATCCCGGTGGTCCGGCTATCGAGCAGGCGGCCAGGGCGGGCACGGCTTCGATTCCCCTGCCCCGCGCCTGGTTGAAGGGGAGTAACGACTTCAGCTTCAGCGGGGTTAAGACGGCGCTGCTGCGCCTGGCGGAGGCGGGCAAGATTTCATCGGCGGCTGACGCCGCCGCCAGCTTTCAGGAAGCGGTTATCGATGTGCTGGTTAGCAAAACGGTAGCCGTCGCCAGGGAGCACCGGGCGAAACAGGTCTTGCTGGCGGGTGGGGTGGCAGCCAACGCCAGGCTGCGGCAGCAACTGGCGGAAACATCGCCCATCCCTGTCCTCGTTCCTCCACCCATCCTGTGCACCGACAACGCGGCTATGATTGCCGCCTGCGGCTACTACCGCCTGCAGGCGGGCAAGATAAACGGCCTGGACCTCGATGTTATCCCCGGACTTAAATTGGGTTAATCAGAGCACGCTTTACCGAGATAAAGGGCTTATCTGTGGCTATAAATAGCTGCAAACAGCTGAAATTAGCTGTAAGAGCCTATTTACTGAGTTGAAAGTTAAGCCCAGTTAGGTTATCATAAGTAATTAGCACTCTCCCCCCGAGAGTGCTAAAATAAGAATAGTAATTGAATTAGAATAAGGAGGATTATAATGGCGGTTAAATTACAACCGTTGGGCGACCGATTAGTGGTTAAGCCTATTGAGGGTGAACAGAAGACCAAGGGGGGGATTATCCTTCCCGATACCGCTAAGGAGAAACCCCAGGAAGGCAAGGTACTGGCGGTTGGCCCGGGAAGGCTGACCGAAGATGGCAAGCGGATAGCTATGGAGGTCAAGGTGGGTGATGTGGTGCTCTATGTTAAATATGGCGGCACCGAGGTCAAGATTGAGGGTGAGGAGCTGATGGTACTGCGTGAGAGCGATATTTTAGCCAAGAAGGTTAGCAAGGCTTAAGGAGGATAATATGAGTAAACAGATTATATTCGGTGAAGCAGTCAGACACGCAATAAAGAAGGGAATAGACACATTAGCTGATGTGGTCAAGGTGACTTTGGGCCCCAAGGGTCATTGTGTGGCGCTGGACAAGAAGTGGGGGGCTCCGTCGGTAATCGATGACGGGGTCACCATTGCCAAGGACATCGAGCTTCCCGACCCCTTTGAGAACATGGGTGTTCAACTGGTCAAGGAAGCAGCCACCAAGACTAACGATGCCTGCGGCGATGGCACCACCACATCCACGGTATTGGCTCACGCCATTATCACCGAAGGTTTCAAGAACGTGGCCGCCGGCGCCGAGCCCATCGCGCTGAAGAGGGGCATTGAGAAGGCGACCAAGGCCATTGTTGAAGAGCTGAAGCGGGTATCGGTCGAGGTCAAAGGTAAGGAACAGATTGCCCAGGTGGGCACCATCACCGCCAAAGACCAGGAAATCGGCGACCTGATTGCCGAGGTCATGGAAAAGGTGGGTAAGGACGGAGTTATCACCGTCGAGGAGTCCAAGGGCATTAAGTACGAAACGGATTATGTTGAGGGCATGCAGTTCGACCGTGGTTACATGAGCGCCTACTTTATCACCAACGCCGAGAAGATGGAGACGGAGATAGAAGACCCGTACATCCTCATCACCGACAAGAAAATCTCGTCGATGTCCGACCTGCTGCCGGCTCTGGAGAAGGTGCTCCAGGTATCCAAGAACCTGCTCATTCTCGCCGAGGACGTAGAAGGCGAAGCCCTGGCCACCCTGGTGGTCAACAAGCTGCGCGGCACCATAAACGTACTGGCGGTAAAGGCTCCCGGGTTTGGCGACAGGCGCAAAGCAATGCTGGAAGATATCGCCATACTCACCGGCGGCAAGGTCATCTCGGAAGAGGTCGGGCGCAAGCTGGACTCGGTTACCGTGGAAGACCTGGGTCGCGCCCGCCGGGTAACCTCGGACAAGGACAATACCACCATCGTCGAAGGCAAGGGCTCCGAGGAAGCCATAAAGGCCAGAATCAAGCAGATTAAAGCTCAAATAGAGGAAACCACCTCCGACTTTGACCGCGAGAAACTTCAGGAAAGACAGGCCAAGCTGGTCGGCGGTGTCGGTGTCATCAAGGTCGGCGCCGCTACCGAGGTCGAGCTTAAAGAGAGAAAGCACCGGGTCGAGGACGCGCTTTCCGCCACCCGGGCGGCGGTGGAAGAGGGCATCCTGCCCGGCGGTGGGGTGGCTCTGTTACGGGCTACCGCGGTGCTGAAGAAAGTGGATGCCACCGGCGATGAGCTTACCGGCGTCAATAGTGTTCGTAAAGCGGTGGAAGCACCGATTCGCTGGATTGCCGAGAATGCCGGTAAAGACGGTTCGGTAATCGTGGACGCGGTGAAGAAGAGCAAAGCCGGCGTCGGCTACGATGCCGCCGCCGATGAGTTCGGGGATATGGTGGAGAAGGGCATTATCGACCCGACCAAGGTGGTCAGGTCGGCCCTGGAGAACGCCGCCAGTATCGCCGCTATGGTTTTGATTACCGAGTCCCTGGTGGCTGATATACCGGAAAAGGATAAGCCGGGAATGCCATCGGGTGGTATGGGCGGCATGGAAGGGATGATGTAATCCCTCTCTTAGCTGTATCGAGAAGCCGCGGCTTTCGAGCCGCGGCTTCTTTTTATAGTACGAGGATTTCCTCCAGCGACTCGTCAGCCACGGGACCGACCACAGCCAGACGGAGCTGGCTTGAGACCAGCATTTCCCGGGCCAACTCTCTGATTTCCTCGGCGGTGATGGCGTCGACGATGTCTATTACCTGGTCGACGCTGAGGATGCGTTGGGTAAGAATCTCCTGCCCTCCCATCCAGCCGGCGACGCTGCGGCTGTCCTCCATGCGCAGCATCAGGCGCCCCTTGGATAGCTCTTTGGCTTTGATTAGTTCGGTCTGAGGGACTATCTCCTTGAGACGGGAGAGTTGCTCTACGATAGCCTTGACGGCTAGCTGGAGGTTTTTAGGTTCCACCCCGGCGTAAACGGTAATCGAGCCGCTGTCGGAGAAATGCTCGGCATAGCTGTGGATGTTGTAAGCCAGCCCCATACGGTCGCGAATCTCGGTAAAAAGGCGGCTGCTCATGCCTTCCCCCAGGATGACGTTAAGCAGGTCGAAGGTAAAGCGCTTGGGGTGGAGCAGGGGCAACCCGCTCAGCGCCAGGCAGAGGTGGGCTTGCTCGGTATCTTTCTTCTCGATACGGAGACGGGGAAACTTTTGCTCTTTATATGGGGAATATGTGGGACGGGTTTTCAAGCCGGACCAGTCGCCCAGGGCTTGCTCGACGGCGCTTACCATCTCCCCGTGCTCTCCGGCGCCGGCGATACTGACCACGGTGTTGGCGGGCAGGTATTGGTGTGCCAGGTAGTCGACTATCGTTTCCCGGGTGATAGCGGCTACCGATTCCTTGCTGCCGGCTATGTCCCTCCCCAGCGGGTGTCGGGGCCAGAGCAGTTCGTCGATGAGCATGTTGACCAGTTGGGAAGGGGAATCCTTGCTCATGTTAATCTCTTCGGTGATAACCTGGCGCTCGCGCTCGATGTCGGGCGGGTCGAACCTGGAGTTACGCAGTATGTCGGCCAGCACGTCCAGCGCCAGGGGTAAGTGGGGTTGGGCTACCTTGCACCAGTAAACGGTTAGTTCCTTGTCGGTGCCGGCATTGATGATTCCCCCCACCCCCTCGATTGCCTCGGAGATTTCCCGTGAGCTGGTGCGCCTGGTTGTTCCCCGGAAACACAGGTGCTCGATGAAGTGGGAGACGCCCGCCTGTGGCTCGGTCTCATACCTGGAGCCGACCCCGACAAAGATGCATATTGATACCGAGTGGGTGTGGGGCATGGGGTTGGTGAGAACCCGCAGCCCGTTATTAAGCGTGGTCTTCTTGTGCATATTCCGCCTTTTTAGTTAAAGAGTAGATGCTATTCTAACGGTATGGTTTACAGGGTGTCAATTTTGTAAAAAGGTAAAATTTATTATAAACTAAATTAAAGAAGATAACCGTAATCGCTGTGAGCAGGGAGTTGGTATGGAAAAATATAAGTACCAGGACTTTATTCCCCAGTATTACAATGTGACCACCAAGCTCATCGACGAGATGGTGGAAAAGGGGATGGGTGATAAGGTGGCGGTGTACTACAAGGACAAGACCTACACCTACGCCGAAATGCAGAGTATGGTAAACCGGGTGGGGAATGCGCTTAAAATTCTGGGCGTACATATGGAAGAGCGGGTGATGCTGGCCATGTATGATTCCCCCGAGGCTATGGCCTGCTTCTACGGCGCTATAAAAATCGGCGCTATCCCGATGCCGATAAACTATATGTACACTATGCACGACTACCGCTATCTGCTCAACAATAGTCGCGCCCGCACCCTCATCGCCGATAGCGATTTTATCGAGACGATCGAGGGCTTCAGGGATAAGTTTCTTTACCTGGAGAATACTATCATCGTTGGCGAGAAGACCCGGGCTTATCACATCTCATTCGATGACATCGTCAGCCGTTGCTCCGATAAACTGGATGTGGCTTATACCACCTTCGAAGACGCCGCTTTCTGGAACTACACCTCGGGCAGCACCGGCGTGCCCAAGGCGGCGGTTCACCTGCAGCATGATGTCTTCAGCTGCGTCGATAACTATGCTAAAGCCGTCCTGGGGATTACCCAGGATGACATACTCTTCTCGGCGTCGAAGTTTTTCTTCGCCTACGGGTTGGGTAACAGCTTTTTCTACCCCTTAGCCCTGGGCGCCTCGGTGGTTTTACTTCCCGACCGCCCCCGCCCCGAGACAATATACTCCACCATTACTAAATATCGTCCCACCGTCTTTTTCGGCGTGCCCACGCTTTACGCCAACATGCTGGAACTAAAAGACACCGAGAAGAAATACGACCTCTCCTCCCTGCGTATCTGCACCTCAGCCGGCGAAGCCCTGCCCACAGAAATCTTCCGTGAATGGAAAGAGAGGTTCGGGCTGGAAATCCTGGACGGTATCGGTTCTACCGAGCTATTACACATTTTCATCTCCAATCGCCCCGGTGACGTCAAACCGGGCAGCTCGGGTAAGGTAGTTCCCGGCTATCAGGCCAAGATTGTCGATGATGAAGGCGAAGAAGTGCCCGATGGCGAAGTCGGCACCTTGCTGGTACATGGAGAATCAACCGCCGCCTACTACTACCGCCATCACGATAAGACCAAAAGCTCTATGCTGGGCGAGTGGTTTAATACCGGAGATAAATACCGTCGGGATGCCGAGGGATACTACTATTACCGCGGCCGGGGCGATGATATGCTCAAGGTCGGCGGTATCTGGGTCTCTCCCATCGAGGTGGAGGATGCCCTGGTTTCCCATCCCGCGGTGCTTGAAGCCGCTGTCGTGGCTAAAAAAGACGAGCATGACCTGGTCAAGCCCAAGGCATTCGTGGTGCTGAAGAAGGGCAATCAGCCGTCCGAGGAGCTGGCGAAGGATATTCAAGCCTTCGTCAAGAAGAGCATAGCGCCCTATAAATACCCGCGCTGGCTGGATTTCGTTAAAGACCTCCCCAAGACTACCACCGGTAAGATACAGCGCTATAAGCTGCGGGAAGATTAGCCGGTTATACGGCAACTGTAATCTTAAAGGGGGGCGCATGCTCCCCTTTTGTTTTTATCAATTGACTTGAGCACCTGGCACTGCTAACATTGAGGAAATGATGTCCAAGCTGGTTCTATTTCCCTCAACGGCTGAGGTTAATAATAAGGGACACCTGCTTATCGGCGGTTGCGATACCGTGGAAATGGCCGCCGAGTTCGGCACACCGCTCTATGTCTTTGACGAAATCGGCCTGCGCAACAAGTGTGCCGAGTTTAAGCAGGAATTCAGCCGGCGCTATGCCGATACCGCTGTTTTCTATTCGGCCAAGGCTTTTATCAACAAGGCTCTGGCTCGACTCTTTAACGAGGAGGGGTTGGGGCTGGATGTGGTCTCCGCCGGCGAAATGAGCATCGTCCGTTCGGCTGGTTTCCCCATGGATAGGGTCTATTTTCCCGGCAATAATAAATCAGCCGAGGAGTTAAGGCTGGCTCTGGAGTGGGGAGTGGGGCGCATCGTGGTGGACAATTTCCAGGAGCTTGACCTGCTGAACGAAATCACCGGCGAACGGGACGAAAGAGCTGATATACTTTTACGGCTTTCTCCCGGCGTGAACCCTCACACCCACCGCTATATCATCACCGGTAATCTCGACAGCAAATTCGGCGTGCCCATGGTTCAGGGCGAAAAGGCGCTGGTTGCCGCCCTGTCTATGCCCCGGCTTAAGCTAAGGGGGTTACATTTCCATATCGGCTCGCAGATTGCCGAGTTCGAGCCCTATCAGCAGGCGATAGACATTTTCCTTAGCTTTGCCGCCGAGATGAAAAAGAAGCACGGCTTTGAGATGGAAGAGCTAAGTATTGGCGGCGGCTTCGCCGTTCCCTATACGCTGGATGAGTCCGTCCCGCCCGTCGCCGACTATGCCCAGGCGATGACCTCCAGCCTCATTAACGGCTGTCAGAAGCTGGGGCTGACACAGCCGCGGCTTACTATCGAGCCGGGGAGGGCGATAGTGGGGCAGTCGGGGGTGGCGTTATACACGGTGGGGGTGGTCAAGGATATTCCCGACGTCAGGCGCTATGTCTCTGTGGACGGCGGTATGGCCGATAACATCCGCCCCGCCCTTTACGGGGCTAGGCACGAGGCGGTGGCGGCTAATAAGATGGCGGAGAAAGAGACGGACAAGGTTACCGTTGCCGGCAGGTTCTGTGAATCGGGGGATATAATCGTCAAGGATATCATGTTACCCCCTCTTGCCGCCGGCGATATTCTGGCGGTAGCCGATTGCGGCGCCTATTGCCTGTCTATGGCGAGCAACTATAACGCCTCGCTCAAGCCGGCGGTGGTTTTGGTTAAGGAAGGCAAGGCGCGGCTCATTCGGCGCCGCGAGAGCTTCGATGACCTGACCCGCTGTGATTTAGTTTAAGGAGATTTTATGTGGCAGGTAGTCGGGCAGGATAGGGTGGTCACTCTGCTCCAGCGCAACCTGGAGCGAGGGTCGGTGGCTCATGCCTATCTTCTGGTTGGGCCTCCTCATGTGGGCAAGATGACCCTGGCTCTGGAGCTGGCTCGGGCGCTCAACTGCAACGCGGCGGAGCCCCCCTGCGGCGAATGCGACCCCTGTCGGAAAGTGGCTTTGGGCAAGCATGCCGATGTCCAGGTTATCGGCTTGGACTCCGGCGGCAATTCAAACGACAAACCGCGGACGGAAATCAGCATCGAACAGGTCAGGGAGATACAGCATTCCGCCAGCCTGCCGCCCTTTGAGGGTAACAATAAGGTGTTTATTATCGACGGCGCTGAGTTGATGTCCAACGAAGCGGCTAACTGCCTGCTCAAGACCCTGGAAGAGCCCTCGGAAGGGGTAATCTTTATACTGCTGACGGCCAACGACTCGGTTCTGCCCGATACCGTGATTTCCCGCTGCCAGCGATTGGAGCTACGCCCCCTCCCCACCTCCCAGGTAGGGGCTGCCCTCAGTGAGCGCCGCAGCCTTGAGACGGCAAAGACCGAGCTTCTCTCCAGGCTTTGCCACGGCCGTCTGGGCTGGGCGTTAATGGCGGCGGATGACGACAGCCTGCTTGAGCGGCGCGACCAATTGGTTGAAAAGCTGCTCGAGGTTATCCGGGGCGATAACGAGCAGCGTTTTGATTATGCGGCTCAACTGGCGGCTCAGTTCAGCCAGAACCGGGCTTTGGTTCAGGAGGTGCTGGACTTGTGGCTCGACTGGTGGCGCGACCTGCTCCTGGTCAAGCTCGGCTCCGGCGATATCGTAACCAGTATTGACCACGAAGCGGAGCTGGCTGAGATGGGGCAGGCTTACAGCCTGGCTCAGATAAGGGCTTTTATCGATAGCATTCAGGCGGCTGGTGAACAGCTCGGTCAGAACGCTAATCCGCGGCTGGCGCTGGAAGTGCTGATGCTCAGTATCCCGGGAAGGAGCGCTGAATAAGTTATGGCTGAAATTGTAGGCATACGTTTCAAGAGGGCCGGTAGGGTTTATTACTTTGACCCGGCAGACATTGAGATGGATGTAGATGACTATGTGGTGGTCAAGACGGCCCGCGGTGTGGAGTTGGGGTGGGTGGTCATTGCGCCCAAGCAGGTCTTGGCCAATGAGGTGACCGAGCCGTTAAAACCGGTGGTGCGCAAGGCAGAGGCAGAAGATATCGAGCGTATCAAAGATTTCGAAGCCAGGGAAGCCGAGGCTCTGGCTGAGTGCGGCCACTTGATAGAAAAGCTAAGGCTGCCCATGAAGCTGCTCGGTGTGGAATATAACCTCGACGGCAGCCGCCTTACCTTCTTCTTTAGCGCTACGGAAAGGGTTGATTTCCGGCAGCTGGTCAGGGAGTTAAATAAGCGCTTTAAGGTAAGGGTCGAGCTGCGCCAGCTGGGCCCCAGGGACGAAGCCAAGCTGGTGGGTGGTTTCGGGCGGTGCGGGCGTCCCCTGTGCTGCATGAGTTTCTTAACCGAGTTCTCCCCGGTTTCTATCAAGATGGCTAAGGAGCAGAACCTGCCGCTTAACCCGCTCAAGATATCGGGTGTTTGCGGCCGCCTGCTTTGCTGCCTGGCTTATGAGACCGAGCAGTACCATGCCATGAAGGCGAAGTTGCCCAAGCCGGGCCAGAGGGTGTCTACGCCTATGGGGGTGGCTATTGTGGTGGGGGGTAATCCCCTCAAGGAAACGGTGCTGGTTGAGCTGGAGAGCAAGGCGACGGTGGAACTGCCGTTAAGCGATATTACCGTTGAAAAACAGCCGCCCAGGAAAAATTAGTTCTCACTGGGGCAGGTATTTTTGCCACTGGCTCTGGCTCTGGCGGTAGCGGTAGGGTATGTAGAAAAAGCGGTCGCCGCGGGGCAGGGCGGGGGAACTCAACAGTTTCATTCCCGCTTCACCGGGCGTCCTGCCTGCCTTATGCCGGTTACAGGGTATGCAGGCGCTAACCACATTTTCCCAGAGGTGTTCGCCACCCCGGAAGCGGGGTATGACGTGGTCCAAGGTAAGCCGGCCGGTCTGCTTGCCGCAGTACTGGCAGGTAAAGTGGTCGCGCTGGAAAATCTCGAGGCGGGTTAGCTTTCTCTGGGGGCGGGGGCGCTTGATTATATAGGCTAAGCGGATTACCGAAGGAACGGGGAAGTCATGGGCGGTGGTATGGATAAAGCCGGAGCCGTTCTCCAGCATCTCCGCCTTACCGCCGTCCAGCAGCACCACCGCTCGCCGCACCCGACACACATTGAGGGGCTCGTAGTTCTGATTGAGCACCAAAACGGGGAAATTTATCATGTCTAAGGCTTTTTCCGGCTAAATCCTTTTCATTGTAGCCAAAAACTGCGAGCAGTGCAAATTAACGGTTTAGTTCTGGCGTCTTTTAGTGCGGGAGGTCTTCTTTCGGCTGGCGGTGGCATCGGTCCGGTAGTCGGGAGCGTTAATATTCCATACTACGCTGATTTTAGGGTCAGCTAGCCGTGAGCTGACAGGGCTATCAATTTCATCCAGTGCGCAGTTAGTGGTGACCACTGTGGGCAGCTGGTGGTTATAGCGGTAGTTGATAATCTGGTAGAGCTTTTCCTCGGCCCAGGGGGTGGTTGACTGCTTGCCGAGGTCGTCTAGGATGAGCAGGGGGGCGTTCTTGACCTCTTCGAACACCTGGTCGTAGGTCACCGTACTCTCCGGGCTGAAGGTGGAGCGCAGGTGGTCGAGCAGGTCGGGCACCACTACGAATTTGACCGCTTTGCCCTCTTTGAGCAGGTAGTTGGCGATAGCGGCGGCGAGGTGAGTCTTACCACAGCCGTTGACGCCCACAAAGACCAGCCAGTTTTCGGGCGATTTGGCGAAGTCGAGGGCAAGGCGAAATGCCTCTTTCAAGCTCTCGCGTTGCTCTGGCAGCGGATTATGCCCTTCCCGGTCAAAACTGTCTAAGGTCATGCTTTGCAGCAGCCTGGCTTCGAGCCCGCTGTATTTCCGCAGGCGGCTCTGGCGTTCCTTTTTCCGTTCCGGCTGGGTACAGCTACAGGGCACGGTCTGGCTGTAGTCAGGCTTGCCCGGGGACAGAAGGGGGTGGACAAACCCCGCCCCCTTGCAGATAGGGCAGGCTGAAATCGCCGAGGCTTCTTCGGCTTCCTCAGCGCCCGACCATGTGTCCATATTTGCCCTTGATGTATTTGTCCGGGTCTGTTTTTTTAGAATCTCCCCGATATGTTCCATCGTCCCTACCTTCGGTTGTCCAGCGTTCTAAAATGGCGGAAATATAGCTCCACTTGCGCTTGTTATTACTGACGGCTTCTTTGATGGCGTCGTTAATCCAGTTTTCGGGATAGACCTTGAGGGCGTCACGCAGTTCCTCGGCAATCATGGGGGTGAGCATCCCGATATTCTGTTCGTAAAGACTAAAGATGTCGGGC
>DATKYX010000008.1:0-3021 GCA_035528255.1 Dehalococcoidales bacterium
GCGATTTACCGTCCCTTCCCTCAGGCTGTGCCCAACGCCTTTACTATCGATAAGCGGGGCTTGCCGCCCTGCAGGGTCGCCTGCCCGGCGGGCGTTAACGCCCAGGGGTATGTTGCCCTTATTTCCCAGGGCAAGTTTAAGGAAGCGCTCGAAGTGCTGCGGCGGACGATGCCCTTTGCCGGCGTTTGCGGAAGGGTATGCACCCACCCCTGCGAGGGGGACTGCGAACGGGGCAAGGTCGACGAGCCGGTTGCCATCCGTTCGCTGAAGCGCTTTATGGCCGACTACGAATTGAACGTGGGTCGTGAGAAAGCCACCCCGGTGGAGAGGACTAAAGAAGATAAGGTAGCCGTTATCGGCTCGGGACCGGCGGGCTTAGCCTGCGCCTACGACCTGATAAGGGAAGGCTACCCGGTTACCGTTTTCGAAGCCGCCCCCAAGGCGGGCGGACTGCTGCGCTACGGCATTCCCGAATACCGCTTGCCCGACAAGGTGCTGGACAACGAAATCAGCTACCTGGAGGAGCTGGGGGTGGAGATAAAGACCAATAGCCCGGTGAAGAAGTTCGAGGACGTTTTTAACCAGGGCTATCAGGCTATATTCCTGGCGGCTGGCGCCTGGGTAAGCCAGAAGATGGGCATCCCCAACGAGGACGCCAAGGGCGTGCTGCATGCCCTCGATTTCCTGAACAAGGTTAATTCGGGGAGCAAGGTCAGCCTCGGGGACCGGGTGGCCGTTATCGGCGGCGGTAACGCCGCTATCGACGCCGCCAGAGTTGCCCAGAGACTGGGTTCTAAAAATGTTGCCATTGTCTACCGGCGCTCACGGGCGGAAATGCCCGCCGACAGTGACGAGATTGACGAAGCCGAAAAGGAAGGCATAGCGCTGAACATCCTGGCGGCACCGGTCGAGGTCATCGTCAAGGGTGATAGAGTTGCCGGTATCAAGTGTATCAAGATGGAACTGGGCGAGCCCGACGATAGCGGACGGCGGCGCCCGACGCCGGTTAAGGGCTCCGATTTCGAGATGAACATCGACAACGTCATCTTCGCCGTGGGGCAGGGCGTCGATAAGGCAAAGCTGCCCAAGGAGCTGGAGTTCACGGGGTGGGGGACGGTGGTCGTTGACCCCGCCACCCTGCAGACCAACATCGAAGGCGTTTTCGCCGGTGGGGATGTGGTTTCGGGGCCATCCGACGTTATCGCCGCTGTCGCCGCCGGTAAGGAAGCCTCCATCTCAATAGACCGCCACCTGAGGGGTGTCGACCTGAAAGAGGGCCGACCCCTTCCGAGGGAGAGGGTAAAAGACATACCCAAAGAGGGAGTGAAGGCCAAAATGAGGCAGGATATGCCCACCCTGGACGTGAAAAAGCGGGAGGGCTTTGCCGAGGTCGAGCTGGGCTTCGATGAGAAGGCGGCTATCAAGGAAGCCAGCCGCTGTCTGAACTGCGGCGTTTGCTCGGAGTGTATGGAGTGCCTCAATGCCTGCCAGGTCGGAGCCATCAACCAGGAGATGGAAGATGAGACGATAGAGGTGGATGTGGGCAATATCATCGTCGCCACCGGCTACGATTCCTTCGACCCGACTCCGCTTTACCAGTACGGCTACGGGCGGCTGGATAACGTGCTCACCGCTCTCGAGTTCGAGAGGCTGATTAACGCCTCGGGACCGACGGCGGGAGAGGTGCTGCTCAAGGACGGTTCCCACCCCAAGACGGTGGGTATTATCCACTGCGTGGGCAGCCGAGACGAGAATTACCACGAATATTGCTCGCAGGTATGCTGCATGTATTCGATGAAGTTGAGTCACCTGATAAGGGATCACGTGCCCGGAACCCAGGTCGTTGAGTTCTATATCGACCTCAGGTGCGTGGGTAAAGGCTTCGAGGAGTTTTACAACCGCGTCCTCGACGAGGGGACGATGTTCGTCCGCGGGCGTCCCGGCGAGGTAACCGATATCGCCGAGACTCCGGAAGAGGAAGGCAAGCTTATTATCGTCGGCGAGGACACCCTTATCGGGCGTCAGCGCCGCGTTCCGGTGGACATGGTGGTGTTGAGCACGGCCCTGCAACCGAGGGCGGATTCCGATAAGGTCGCCCGCCTGTTCTCTATCAGCCGTAGCGCCGACGGCTTCTTCCTGGAGAAGCATCCCAAGCTGGACCCAGTGGCTACCATGAGCGACGGTATTTTCGTCGTCGGCTGTTGCCAGTCGCCCAAGGATATTCCCAACAGCGTGGCGCAGGCTTCGGCGGCGGCGGCCCGGGCGCTGGCTATGATTAGCGCCGGCTCTATAGAAGTCGAGGCGGCTACGGCCGAAATCGACGAGGAGCTTTGCTCCGGTTGTAAGACCTGCTCCGACCTTTGCCCGTTCCAGGCTATTTCCTTTGACGAGGAAAAAATGGTGAGCCGAATTAACGAAACGCTGTGTAAGGGCTGCGGCGTCTGCGTCGCCGCCTGTCCCAGCGGCGCCATTAAGGGCAAGCACTTCACCGCCGAAGAACTTATGGCTGAGATAGAAGGGGCATTGGTATAAACCAGCCTTAGGACATAGAGAAAAGGAGGCGTCTAAATGGCCGAGACAATGGTTAAAGCTCCCGCCGACGCGACGAGCTTTATTAACGAGGTCTGCTCCATCCCCGGCGGCGAATCTATTAATTCCTGTATTCAGTGCGGGGTGTGCACTGGCTCCTGTCCTACCGCCAACCAGTGGGATTACCCGCCGCGGCAGGCGATTGCCATGGTGAGAGCGGGTTTAAGGGACGAACTGCTATCCAGTAACTCAATGTGGTTCTGCGTCTCCTGCTATTCCTGCACAGTGCGCTGTCCGCGGGATATCAAGCCCGCTGACATCATGCACGCGCTGGAGATTATCGCCATCCGCAGCGGCAAGAGCACTAAAAAGAGCAACACGCCGATTATGTACCAGTGCTTCGTCGATTCCGCCCGGGGCAACGGGCGGGTCTATGAGCTGGGGATGATGATTAAGCTTTTCCTGAAGACCAACCCCTTTGCCGCCCTCAAG
>DATKYX010000009.1:0-2851 GCA_035528255.1 Dehalococcoidales bacterium
ATCGTTTACGGCTACAAGATGCTGCTCTACCAGGCGGCGTCACAATTCGAGCTCTTTACCGGCCGCCCCGCCCCCATAGTTGACATGGAGTCGGCGCTGGTCAAGGCTCTGGGAGGAGGATAGCTATGTTACGCATTCTAACCGCGGGAGAATCTCACGGCCCCGCCTGCCTGGCCATCATCGAGGGCATGCCCGCCGGGGTCGGGCTCGGCGTCGCCGACATCAATGAAGACCTCAAGCGCCGCCGCTCCGACTTCGGCAGAGGCGGGCGCAAGCACATCGAGGAGGACAGGGTGGAAATCCTCTCCGGCGTTCGCTACGGCAAGACGCTGGGCAGCCCCATCACCCTCATGGTCAGGAACGTCGACTTCGCCAACTGGCGGGAGGCGATGAGCCTTGAGGAGACGAAAAACCCGTCGCCCCCGGTAACCAAGCCTCGCCCCGGCCACGCCGACCTGGCGGGAGCCCTGAAATACGGCCAGGACGACATCAGGAACATCTCGGAGAGGGCCAGCGCCCGCGAGACAATCTCAAGGGTGATGGCGGGGGCGGCGGTCAAACAGATGCTGGCCGAGTTCGCCATAAGCGTTGCCAGCCACACCGTCGGCATCGGCGCGGTGACCCTGTCCCGTAGCGACTACGACTTCGACGAGGTGGCTAAGGTTTTTAATACCGACCCCGATATAAGGTGCGTTGATTCGGCGACCTCGAAAAAGATGAAACAGGCAATCAAAGAAGCCGGAGACAGGAAAGACACGCTGGGCGGCGTCATCGAGGTCATCGCCCGCGGCGTTCCCGCCGGTTTGGGCAGCGTTATGCACTACGACCGCCGCCTCGACGGCAGAATCGCTCAGGCGCTGACGTGCATCCCCTCGGCCAAGGCGGTGGCTATCGGCAACGCCATTGCCGGCACGGGTATGCCCGGCTCCAGGTTCCACGACCCCATCAGCTATAAAGATAACCGCTTCACCCGCCCGACCAACAATAGCGGGGGCATTGAGGGCGGCATGACCAACGGCGAGAACATCGTCTGCCGCGTATTCCACAAGCCCATCGCCACCCTGGGCGAGCCGCTGGAAACGGTGGATATAGCCACCCGCCAGTCGGCGAAAGCCGGCGTGGAGCGCTCCGACATCTGCGCCGTCCCCAGGGCCGGCGTCATCGCCGAAGCCATGCTGGCTCTGGTGCTGGCTGAAGCCATGATAGAGAAGTTCGGCGGCGACCACATCGACGAAATGAAGCGCAACTTCAGCGCCTACCTAAAGGAGAGAGGCTTATGACCGACGAAAAAGGATACTTCGGAGACTACGGCGGGCAGTTCGTCCCCGAAACCCTGATGCCCGTCCTCGACGAATTGACCGAAGCCTACCGCAAGGCAAAGGGCGATAAGGAATTCTGGCAGGAGTTCGAGGCATTGTCCCGCGACTTTTCGGGCAGGCCGACGCCCTTGTATTTCGCCCAAGGCCTGACCAAGCATTGCGGCGGCGCCCGGATTTTCCTCAAACGCGAAGACCTGGCTCACACCGGCGCGCATAAAATCAACAACGCGCTGGGGCAGGGCTTGCTCGCCAAAAAGATGGGCAAGCGGAGAATTATCGCCGAGACCGGCGCCGGCCAGCACGGCGTGGCCACCGCCGCCGTCTGCGCCATGCTCGGCCTGGACTGCATCGTCTATATGGGCGAGGAAGACATCCGCCGCCAGTCCCTCAACGTTTTTCGGATGAGGCTCATGGGCGCCGAGGTCAGGCCCGTATCCAGCGGCAGCCGCACCCTGAAAGATGCCATCAACGAAGCCATCAGGGACTGGGTGACCAACCCCGACACCTACTATCTCCTGGGCTCGGTGGTCGGCCCCGCCCCTTACCCCACCATGGTCAGGGACTTCCAGTCGGTCATCGGCAAGGAGACTAAGGAGCAGATGCTGGCGGGATACCAGCGCCTGCCTGATTATATCGTCGCCTGTGTCGGCGGCGGCAGCAACGCCATCGGTATCTTCTATCATTTTCTGGGTGATAAAGAGGTCAAGCTCGTCGGCGTCGAAGCGGCGGGGCGGGGCATCGAAAGCGGCCTTCACGCCGCCCCCCTCATGGCGGGCACCGTCGGCGTCCTCCACGGCACCAAATCATACGTGCTTCAGGACGAGAGCGGCCAGATCAGGGAAACGCACAGCGTCTCGGCGGGTTTGGATTACCCCGGCGTCGGCCCCGAGCACAGCTATCTCAAGGACACTAGGCGCGCCCAATACGCGGCGGTGACCGACAAGCAGGCTCTGGAGGGCTTTCAACTCCTCTGCAAGACCGAGGGCATCGTCCCCGCCCTGGAGCCCGCCCACGCCATCTACCACGCGGCTCAGATGGCCAAATCTTTAGACAAGGAGCAAATCATCGTGGTCAACCTCTCCGGGCGCGGCGACAAGGACATGGATATCGTGGCTGAAGAACTGGGGGTGGAGCTATGAGCCGAATCGCTTCCGTATTCAGCCGGCGCAACCATAAAGCCCTCATCCCCTACGTTACCGTGGGCTATCCCAGCCTAGAAGACACCCTGGAGGTTGTCCCCCTTTTAGCTAAAAACGGCGCCGATATCGTGGAACTGGGCATCCCCTTCTCCGACCCCCTCGCCGACGGCGTCACCATACAAAGGTCAAGCTTCCAGGCACTGCAGAAAGGCGTTACCCCCCAGCTCTGCCTGGATACCGCCAAGAAGCTGCGGGAAAAGGTGGATATACCCCTTGTCTTTATGACCTACTACAACCCTGTCTTTCACTACGGCCTGGAGCAGTTTTGTAGTGCCTGCGTCGCCTCCGGCATCGACGGCCTGATTATTCCCGACCTCCCCCCCCAGGAAGGCG
>DATKYX010000010.1:0-3389 GCA_035528255.1 Dehalococcoidales bacterium
GGTGATTAACGTCAAGATCTTCTCCCGCGAGAACGGCGACGACCTGTCCGCCGGCGTCAACCAGTGGGTGCAGGTCTGGATTGCCCAGAAGCGCCGGGTCTCGGTAGGCGATAAGCTGGCCGGGCGGCACGGCAACAAGGGAGTCATCTCCATAATAGCGCCGGCGGAAGATATGCCCTTCCTTCCCGACGGAACACCGGTAGATATTATTCTTAACCCTATCGGCGTCCCCTCGCGAATGAACCTGGGTCAGGTGTTGGAAACGCACCTGGGCTGGGCCGCCCAACTATTGGGCTTCCGGGCGATTACCCCCGTCTTCGACGGCGCCAGTGACGCCGATATTGAAGACGCCCTAGCCAGAGCCTGGATTGCCCAGAGGAGCGGCGCCGTCAGCCTTAACCCCGATAACGACCACCCCACCCTGAAGCTGGAGCTGGCTATGGACTGGCTGAAAAAGAACGGCTACGACGGGGAGAGGGTGTTCAGCGATAACAACCCCGGTGAAGCCAAGGACGCTTGCCTCCGCCTGTGGCTGAAAGACATGGGCGTAAAGAGCAAGGACCTTAACGAGGAGAAGCTGGGGGCAGCCATAGACAAGGTGAAAGCGGAACGGAACCTGCCCCCGCCTATCGTGGGCAAGCTTGTCCTCCGCGACGGGCGCACGGGCGACCCCTTCGACCAGCCGGTGACGGTGGGCAGCATCTACATGATGAAGCTCATCCACCTGGTCGAGGATAAGGTCCACGCCCGTTCCACCGGGCCCTACTCCCTGATTACGCAGCAGCCTCTGGGCGGTAAGGCCCAGTTCGGCGGACAGCGTTTCGGCGAGATGGAGGTATGGGCGCTGGAAGCCTACGGCGCCGCCCACATCCTGCAGGAAATCCTGACCATCAAGTCGGACGACGTCACCGGCCGAGCCAAGACCTACGAGGCTATAGTCAAGAACGAGGATATTATGCAGCCGGGCGTGCCCGAATCGTTCAAGGTGCTGGTCAAGGAGCTGCAAAGCCTGGGGTTGGCTATCGAGGTAATCAACGAAGAGGAGAAAGCCACCGCCGAGGAAGCCAGGGAAGCCGCCGAGAGAGAGGGCGAGGGCGAAGAAGCCGAAATGCCCAAGCTGGAAGCGACGCTTAAGCCTGTGGGAGAAGCCGACGAAGCCCCTAAGGCGGAGGCAGAGACCGAGGCTGTCGAAGAGGAAAAAACCGAAGTCCCTAAGGCAGAGGCAGAGACCGAGGCTATCGAAGAGGAAAAAACCGAAGCCCCCAAGGCGGAGGTAGAGCCTGAGGCTGTCGAAGAGGAAAAAACCGAAGCCCCCGAGGCAAAAGCCAAGGCTGAGACTGCCGAGAAAAAACCCAAAGCAACAAAAGGAACAAAAGCCAAGGCTAAGGCTAAAGATAGTAAAGCTGAGCCAGAGGTAGAAGAGGAAAATGCTGGAAGTTAACGATTTCGATGCTATCCGTATCTCGCTGGCTTCGCCGGAACAGATTAGAAGCTGGTCTTACGGCGAGGTCACCAAGCCCGAGACGGTCAACTACCGCACCCTGAAACCGGAGAGGGACGGGCTTTTTTGCGAGCGTATTTTCGGTCCCACCAAGGACTTCGAATGCTATTGCGGCAAGTACAAGCGGATTCGCTACAAGGGCGTTATCTGCGACAAGTGCGGCGTCGAGGTTGCCCGCGCCAAGGTACGACGTGAGCGCATGGGGCACATTGAGCTTGCCTGCCCGGTAAGCCATATCTGGTTCGCCAAGGGGATACCCAGCCGGCTGGGGCTGTTGCTCGACCTTTCGCCGCGCAGCCTGGAGCGCGTCCTCTACTTTTCGCACTATATTATTACTTCCGTAGACGAAGAGGCGCGACAGGAAGCCATCAAGCAGCTGGAAGAAAACTACCTGCAACAGGCGGAAACAAAGCAGAACGAGGTGGATGCTGCTATTGCCGAGGCGGAAAAGGCAGAAGCTACCGTAGAGGAAATCAACAAGATGCGGCAGGATCTGGCCGAGGAAAAAGCGCAAACGGAGGAGAAGCTCTCCGCCGACATCGAACAGCTGAGGGACCTGAGCAAGAACTCCCTGCTCACCGAGAGCCAGTATTCAGAGCTGAATCAAAAGTTCGAGCCGGTCTTTAACGCCGGCATGGGCGCCGAGGCTATCCTGCAACTACTCAAGGACATCAACCTCAACGAAGTGCGCAACCAGTTGCTCATCGAGACCCGTTCCGCTTCGGGACAGCGCCGCCGCAAGGCGGCTAAGCAGCTGCAGGTGGTGGAGGCCTTCCGCCGCAGCGGCAACAAGCCGGTGTGGATGATTTTGACGGTGCTGCCGGTGCTGCCCCCCGACCTGCGGCCCATGGTCCAGCTCGACGGGGGCCGGTTTGCCACCAGCGACCTTAACGACCTCTACCGGCGGGTGATTAACCGCAATAACCGTCTGCGCCACCTGCTGGAGATAGGGGCGCCGGAGATTATCATCCGCAACGAGAAGAGGATGCTGCAGGAGGCGGTCGATTCCCTCATCGATAACGGGCGGAGGGGACGGGCGGTCTCCATCAGCGGTAATCATAAATTAAAGTCTCTATCCGATATGCTGCGGGGTAAGCAGGGGCGCTTCCGCCAGAACCTGCTGGGCAAGCGGGTTGATTACAGCGGACGCTCGGTTATCGTAGTCGGTCCCGAGCTTAAGCTCAACCAGTGCGGACTGCCCCGGCGGATGGCGGTGGAGCTGTTCAAGCCCTTTATCATGCGCCGGCTGGTGGAGCAGGGGCTGGCTCACAATATCAAGAGCGCCCGCCGACTGGTGGAGCGAAACAAGCCCGAGGTATTCGCCATACTGGAGGAGGTGGTAAAAGAGCGGCCGGTACTGCTCAACCGCGCCCCCACCCTGCATCGGCTGAGCATACAGGCCTTTGAGCCGGTGCTCATCGACGGCAGCGCCATCCAGATACACCCCCTGGTATGTTCCGCTTTTAACGCCGATTTCGACGGCGACCAGATGGCCGTCCATCTTCCCCTGTCCAAAGCGGCGGTGCGCGAAGCCAGGCAGATTATGCTGAGCAGCCAGAACATGCTGCTGCCCAGCTCTGGTGAGCCGATAGTAACCCCGACCCTGGATATGGTACTGGGCTGCTACTACCTGACCACCATCATTCCCGGCGCCAGTGGCGAGGGCTCAATTTTAGGCAGTCCTGAAGAGGCCAAGCTGGCCTATGAGCTGGGGCGCATTGACCTCAGAGCCGAGATTGAGGTAAGAAAGCAGCAGGAAAACGGCCAGAGGATTAAGACCAGCGTGGGGCGCATCATATTCAACGATGTCCTGCCCGCCGATCTCGGCTTATACAACGAGTCCATCAATAAAGGAATATTAAAGCAAATAGTGACCGACTGCTATAAG
>DATKYX010000011.1:0-2664 GCA_035528255.1 Dehalococcoidales bacterium
CGCTTATCCTTCGAGCTTGCCGCCAAAAACCTGGGCGCCGACGCCGCCAGTTTGAGCGCCACCGCCAGCAGCGTAACCAAGGGCGAATCGCTGGTAGATACCGTGAGCACGCTGGAGGCGCTGGGGGCGGATATGGTGGTCATGCGCCACCCCCACTCGGGAGCGCCCGCCGTCGCCGCCAAGTACGTCAAGGCGAACATCATCAACGCCGGAGACGGCTGGCACGCCCACCCCACCCAGGCGCTACTCGACCTCTATACCATCCGGGAACATAAGAACACTCTCAAGGGGCTCAAGGCGGTTATCATCGGCGATATCCTGCACAGCCGCGTGGCCCGCTCCAACATCTGGGGACTGACCACGATGGGGGTAGAGGTCACGCTATGCGGCCCCCCCACCCTGCTCCCCGACGAGCTGGGGGAACAGAACCACCACCTGCCCCCGACCAAAATCGAGTACGATATCGAGCGCGCTATCGAGGGCGCCGACGTGGTGATGACACTGCGCCTGCAACTGGAAAGACAGAAGAGCGGGCTTTTGCCCAGCATACGCGAGTACGTTCAGCTATATCAGCTTACCGAAGCCAGGTTGGCTAAAGCCAAGCCCGATGCCTTGGTGCTTCACCCCGGCCCGGTAAACGAAGACATCGAGATTGCCCCGGCCATAGTTCACGGCCCCCAATCGGTTATCAACGAGCAGGTAAGCAACGGGGTAGCCGTGCGCATGGCTTTGCTTTATATCTTAGCCGGGAGTCAGAAGCAATGAACAAACCACTGCTCATTAAAGGCGGACGAATTATCGACCCCAGCCAGAAAATAGACGAGACCGGCAGCCTGCTGGTCGCCGAAGGCAAAATCGCCTGGCGGGGTAAAGGAGAGGCGACGCCGCCCCGGAACGATTACGAAGTTTTTGACGCTAAAGGGCTGGTGGTCTGCCCCGGTCTTATCGACCTCCACTCCCATTTAAGGCAGCCCGGATACGAGGAGAAGGAGACCATCTCCAGCGGCACCAGAGCCGCCGCCAGAGGCGGTTTTACCACCGTCTGCTGCATGCCCAACACCAACCCGCCGCTGGACAACCAGACGGCTGTCGAGTACATAAAATCGACGGCGGCAACGGAGGGTGTAATACGGGTGCTGCCCATCGGCTGTATCTCCAAGGGCAGGAAGGGCAAAGAGCTGGCCGAGATGGGGGAATTGGCGGCGGCGGGGGTCATCGCCTTCAGCGACGACGGCGAGCCGGCCCTGAACTCATATATTATGCGGCAGGCGCTGGACTACAGCCGCGCCTTCGGCCTGCCCGTCACCGACCACTGCGAGGATACTATTCTTACCGAGGGCGGGCAAATGAACGAGGGCGTGGTATCGGCCAAGCTGGGCTTGCGCGGGATACCCAACGCCGCCGAGGACATTATCGTTGCCCGCGACCTGGCTCTGGCGCAACTGACGGGCGGCTGGATACATATCGCCCACACCACCACCGAGGGCGCCGTCGAGCTTATCCGCCGCGCCAAGGAGAAAGGCATTAAAGTTACCGCCGAGGCTACCCCCCACCACCTCACCCTCACCGAGGAGCGGGTTATCGGCTATGACACCAACGCCAAGGTCAACCCGCCATTAAGGACGGAACGGGATATCGAAGCCCTGATTCAGGGGCTTAACGATAACACCATCGACATTATCGCCACCGACCACGCCCCGCACACCGAGGGCGACAAGCTCTGCGAATTCGCCCTGGCTCCCTTCGGCATCAGCGGGCTGGAGACGGCGCTGGGCAGCCTGATGGGGCTGGTGCACAAAAAGAAATTGGGCCTGCCCACCCTCATCGCCAAGCTCACCTCTGAGCCGGCCAGGATTCTGGGAGGTAAAGGCGGCGGGGTGGGAACGCTGGCCATCGGCGCTCCCGCCGACGTCACTGTATTCGACCCCGACCGGGAGTGGGTGGTGGCTACCAAAGACTTCGCCTCAAAAGGTAAAAATACCCCGCTTGAGGGCGAAAAACTCAAGGGCAGGGTAATCGCCACCATATATCAGGGAAAGATAGTTTTTAAGGACGAGGCAACGAAGGGAGCTAAATAGCCCATGAACAAACCGGCGATACTGGTCCTGGCCGACGGCTCGACCTATCAGGGCTATTCCTTCGGCGCTGAAAGCGACGCCTGCGGCGAGGTGGTCTTCAACACCAGCATGGTGGGCTACCAGGAGATGCTCACCGACCCATCATATGCCGGGCAGATTGTCGTGCCCACCTACCCCCTCATCGGCAACTACGGCATAAACGAGCAGGACTTCGAGTCGGCTAAGATACAGGTCAGGGGCTTCGTCGTACGGGAAGAGTGCTACCAGCCCAGCCACTATTTAAGCACCAAGACGCTGCGCCAGTACCTGGCTCAATACGGCATACCGGGCATAAGCGGCATCGATACCAGGGCGGTTACGCGCAAGCTGCGCTCGGTGGGGGTGATGATGGGCATAATAACCAGCGACAAGACCCCAGAGCAGGCTTTGGAACAGCTGTCGCAGCAGCCCGACTACGGCTCGATTGACTTTGTAAGGCAGGTAACCACCCCCACTCCATATCAATGGGAACCGAATGGCTCTGCACCGACCCATCATGTAGTTGTGCTGGACTGCGGCTTGAAATATAGCATCCTGCGCTTCATAC
>DATKYX010000012.1:0-4671 GCA_035528255.1 Dehalococcoidales bacterium
GTTGGCCGACACTTTTCCGGTAAGAAGAACATAATCTTAATCGGGCATAGCGCTGGCGGTAAAGCGGCCCTTTATGCCGTGGCTAACAATGTGGGCGGTATAAGGGAAAAGGTGGCTATGGTGGTGACGATTAATGCCCCGATTAAACCCATGGGCAGGTATTACGTTACGGGCGGTGCTTCCGTTACCGATTACTGCCGCGCCCGATGGTTGCTGGCGGACCGGGGGATTTGTGATTCGATATCCAACTACGATAGCTCTGAGGACGGGAGCTGGGTTGCCACTAATAAACACTGGCTGGCTTTTGTTTCCAGTGAGAGCGCGCCTTCCAGCACGCAGTTTGATTTTGGCGGCGTTGACGCCTGGCCCAGAAATATGGATGACAGCACGATACCGATTTCAGCCCAGTATTCCGTCGAGGCTGATGTGGTTAACTACGGGGAACACGGCCACAGCGATTTCGCCAGCTCGGAGGTCGTGGCTGGTTTTATGGCGGAGCAGATACTCGACTATGTTTTCGGCGGCACTATAGAGTGCTCGGTCTTTGTCCGCAGCGGCATCTTCGAGCATAAGGCCAACTGGCTGGTGGGAACGGATTACTGGGATGATACCTTGGGCAGCGTTCTGGTGGATAGCGGGCGATTGGAGCATTTCAACGAGTCCTATTTCTTGTGGCAGCAGTGGCAGGATGTGGTGGGGGAATGCCCGGAAGGGAGCGTGCGCAGTAACTACCAGGCTAGCGCGGTGAATCCGATTCTCTTTTTTACCGGCGTTGGCGACTCGCACTGGTTCGTCTCTTCTGACTCTCAGGATTGCCGTCTCTACATACGGAATTGGGCTGCCCCCAGAAATCGCGTCAAGGTGGACTGGAAGGTTTATCGGCAGGGGTTGTTGCCTGAAGGGATCGAGCGCGACCACTACGAAGTCGAGATATTCACCGGCACGCCTTTGACCAGCATCAAGTACGTTTTGTGGCTGACCGACGACCCGCGCGACGTCAGGTTGCGGGTAATGTCGCAGGCGGAAAGCCCCTTCCGCTGGTTCCGCGCGGAGTGGAGGGTTTACGCCAAGGAACCCCGCGAGAGGCAGGTCATCGACGAGCTGGTTATCGATTTTCCATCGTAGCTAAAACGGCGCCGCTTACATCCCCAGTTCGCTTCGGGTCTGCGCCAGGCGCACCAGGCTTTCCCGCGATACGATACCGACTATCTTATCGTTTTCTACGACCGGCATGTGGTCGACCCACTGCTCGTCCATTTGACCGAGCACGCTGGCGGCCGATTGTTGGGGGTGGGCGAGCTTAAGCTCGCTGGCGGGGGTCATGATTTTGGCTATATGAAAGCCCCGATGCTTTTTCGACACCCGTTTTACGTTTTCTAGCGTCACTGCGCCCTCAAGTTTATCGCCGTCGGCGATGAGGCAGTAGCGCTGGCCGGTGACCAGGATAGAGTCGCGGATGAGCTGGCTGACGGTGGACTGGGTGCTGATGAGGGGGCAGCCCCGGGTCATTATATCCTCGGTCTTGACCGGTTGCAGGGCGGCACGCTGAATTGCCCGGCGGCGGCTCTGGGCGGCGGCGGATTGCAGGACCCAGCCTACACCCACCAGCGTCAGCCCGTTTAACCATTGCTGTTCAATAATGAGCAGCAGGATGCCGCCGGCGATGCTGAGTAAGCCGATGGTCCAGCCGATAAGGCTGGTGATGCGGGTGGAACGGTCGTAGTCGCCGCTGACCTTCCAGAGCAGCGCCCGCAGGATTATGCCCCCGTCCAGGGGAAAACCGGGGATTAAGTGGAACAGGAAGAGCATGAAGAATATATAGGATATCCACTGGATGACCACGTAAGCCACCATGCTGCCGGTAGTGAACAGCACGGCATAAATCCCGTAAAAAATGCCGCATATTACCAGGGTGGCTAATAGCCCCGTCACCGCTATGAGCAAATCGAGAAGGGGGCGGGTAGCCTCTTTGCTTATCTCGGTGCCCCCGCCGAAGACAAACAGGGTGATACGTTTTACGGGTATGCCCCGGTTGATGGCGACCAGGCTGATGATAAAGGAGCGGATGCTTACCGCTACGAGGAAAAGCAGGCTGGTGATAAAGCCCAGGACTACCCTTTGCCACAGGGGAAGCGCCTCGGGGAACTGGGTCGCCATGATGGCGGTTATGAGGGCAAAAGCCAGCACCCAGGTATAGTGAAGGCGTACGCTAACCCCGAAAATCCGACCCATCTTAGGCAGGCTATCCATCTTCCCTCCGCACTAAATATACCTCATTAACCGATTTATAGCCACCCTTTCGGGGTTTATCTTGCCGGACGTCTAGCGCTCGATTTGCACCAGCCGGAAGCGCAGCTTGCCTGCCGGCGCCGTTATCTCTACGGTATCGCCCTGGGTGCGCCCGATAATGGCTTTGCCCATAGGGGATTTGCTGGAAATCTTGCCCCTGGTCGGGTCGACCTCGCGGGGGTTGACGATGGTATAGCGCAGCTCCTCGCCGGAGGCTTCGTCGCAGAGGATGATGCAGTTCCCCACGCTGACCTTGGGAGCGGGCTTTTGTTTCTCGTCAAGGATAGTGGCCGATTTCAGGGTTGCTTCCAGTTCCATAATACGCCCTTCAATATGGCCCCGCTCTTCTTTAGCGGCGTCCAGGGGGGCGTTTTCGCGAAAGTCCTTGTCCGCCGCCGCCCGCCGCATATCTTCGATAACCTTTGGGCGCCGGCTCTTGAGCTCGGCAAGCTCGGCTTCGAGCTTATCGTAGCCCTCTTTGGTCAGGGAGGTGTGCTCCGGCAGGTTGCCTCTTGAAGGGGAGGGGATGGTGGACTTGGTCTTCTTGGTCTTGAGCTGAGCCGCCAGGTTGGTCTTGTTCCAGCCCTGCTTGCGGGCATAGGCTAAAAAGGCTCGTACCATCTCAAGATTGCTCAGATAGCTGGTGTGTAACGATGATAGCCGGGCGGCGTAGTTGGCCACCTCGCGGGCGGTGAGTTCGGAGAAGGGGCGTTCCCAGCCGTACCAGCGTACGAATCCGTGTACCGCCTGCTGGCCGGCTTCGCCTTCCCTGGGGGGAAGGGTGGCCAGAAAGCTGGTGGCGGCTTCTCCCAGGCTCGGATTTTGGCTAGCAGTCATTTCGCTGACCTTTGTACGATTTCTAGGGCGACCTCGGCAGCCCTTCGGCCGGAGAAGAGCATGCCGCCGAAGGTGGGGCCCATGCGGGGTAGCCCGAAAACGCTGGCTACCGCCATTCCGGCGACAATCAGCCCGGGATAGACCTCGCTGGTGCGTTCGACGACGGCTTCCTCCGATTTTTCAATCCAGAGCGCGCCTTCCCCTTTCACCTTAAGCATATCACGCCGCACTAGTTTATTGATTACGTCGGCCTCATGGCCGGTGGCGTCAATGACTACCTTAGTTTCCAGTGGGACGGGGTCTAAGGCGGCAATCTCTCTGGGGAGGTGGTTTATCGGGCTCCAGTTGACCACCACTCCGGCGATGCGCTTATCCTCACGGACGACGATGTCTTCGACAAAGGTCAGGCTTAAGATTTTGGCTCCGGCGTCGCAGGCGGCGGCAATGAGGCTGGCGCAGGCGTGGGGGGCGTCGGCTACATAGAGGCCTTCGCTTGCTTGAGAATAGGGCACCTTTAGTTCGTCCAGAAATTCCTGGGCGGGCGCCCTTAAGGTAAACTTATTCATAAAGTAGCCGCCGACCCAGAAGCCGCCGCCCAGGTAGTTATTGCGCTCTATAATCAAAACCTTGAGCCCGGCTTTAGCCAGGTCGCGGGCGGCTATCAGCCCGCTGGGACCGGCGCCGACAATAATGACATCGCTTTCGACGTATTCATCAAATTGTTTGAGGAAGCTGCTGACGATAGCCCGGGTGACTTCCCTCTCCCGTGTCGGGTGAAATAGTGGCATATTAAATACTCCTCTCTGTCGTTAGCTAGCACTTGATTGACGGGACATTCAGGTATTTGGCGACCAGCTCCATGGCGCAGAACTGCCCGCACATACTGCAGGCCGAGCCGGTGGAGGCGTGCTTGCCGTGAACGCGGCGGGCCAGCGTGGGGTCTAGTGAGAGCTGCGCCTGCTCTTCCCAGTCCAGCTTCTTTCGGGCGATGGCCATCTTTTTATCTCTCTCGGCGGCGCCCTTAACGCCTTTAACGATATCGGCGGCATGGGCGGCGATGCGCGAGGCGATAACGCCCTGCCTCACGTCCTCGGGGTCGGGTAGGGAGAGGTGCTCGGCGGGGGTTACGTAGCACAGGAAATCGGCGCCGGCGCTGGCGGCGATAGCCCCGCCGATAGCCCCGGTGATATGGTCGTAGCCGGCGGCGATATCGGTGACGAGGGGGCCTAAAACATAGAAGGGCGCGCCTTTGCAGATAGCCTTTTCCAGCTTGACGTTGGCTTCGATATGATTTAAGGGCAGGTGCCCGGGGCCTTCGACCATCGCCTGGACGCCAGACTGACGTGCTCTATTGACCAGCTCGCCGATAGCCAATAACTCCTCGATCTGCGCCTGGTCGGTGGCATCGGCCAGGCAGCCGGGGCGCATACCGTCGCCCAGGCTGAGGGTAACGTCGAACTCCTTGGCTACCTCCAGCAGGCGGTCGTAGTTTTCGTAGAGGGGGTTTTCGCAGTCGTTGTGGAGCATCCAGCCGATGAGAAAGGC
>DATKYX010000013.1:0-3163 GCA_035528255.1 Dehalococcoidales bacterium
TCCCTCATCGTCGCCACCTACCTCCGCAAAAAGCTCGACTTCAAAGAGCTGGGCGAAATCGAACCGTCATACTTCTTCGACGCCATCGGGGTAGTGGCCAAGGACAACGTCATCGAAGCCCCCCAGTTCCCCCAGAGCCGCTTCTACTACTGGAAAAACAAGGTCGGGGAGAGCGATATCATACTCTTCATCGGCGAAGACCAGCCCATCACCAAGGGCTACGAGCTGGCTAACTGCGTTTTGGATGTCGGGGTGAAGTTCCAGGCAAAGCGGATATACACCTGCGCCGCCGCCCTGAGCCGCATCCACCACACCGAGCAACCACGGGTATGGGGCGTCGTCACCAGCCCGCACATGGCGGAGGAGCTGGATAAATACGACCTGGTGCAGCGGGGTAACCTCCAGATTGCGGGCTTAAACGGCCTGCTTTTGGGCGTCGCCAAGGAAAGAGGCATCGAGGGCGTCTGCTTTCTCGGCGAGGTGCCCATGCACGCCACCCGCATACAGAACCCGGTGGCAGCGCTGGCGGTGCTCCGGGCGCTGACCAAGATATTGGCTATAGAAGTCGACACCGGCGAGCTTAGCCAGATTGCCAGCGAAGCCGCCGACAGGCTCAAGCAGTTCGCCGCCGAGGCGATGGGCGAATACATAGATAATTTCACCCGCCCCATATGGGAATACGGCGAAGAAGAATACGACGAAGAAGACGAGGAGGACTAGGCGGTGCCGCTACCCATCGAAGAGACCATCGCCGACCTGGGCGATAGCGCCAAGCCCCTGCTCAGCTCCAGGCTAACCGAGCTATCCAACCTCAACGCGCAGGAGCTGGCTCTTTTCGAGCAGACCTGGAAAACCATCGAGCCGAAACGGCGGCGGCAGATTATCTATCGGCTCGTCGAGCTGGCCGAAGACAACTTCGAGCTCGACTTCGACGACATCTTCAAGAGCCGCCTCAAGGAAGAAGACGCCGACGTGCAAAGCAAGGCTATCGAGGGCCTGTGGGAAAACGAGGAAACCTGCCTCATCGACCCCCTCATCGAGCTATTGAAGCCGGACAGCCCGGAGAAAGTCCAGGCAACGGCAGCCATCGCGCTGGGCAAGTTCGCCCTGCTCGCCGAGCTGAACAAGCTGCGCCCCAAGCATAAATCGAGTGTCTGCCGCACCCTGCTCGGCGTAATTGAAGATACCAACCGTCCCATAGAAATCAAGCGCCGCGCCCTGGAAGCAGCGGCACCATTAAGCCTCCCCCAGATGGAGAAAGCCATCGCCCGGGCTTACCAGAGCAGCGAACCCAGGCTCAAGACCAGCGCCATATTCGCCATGGGCAAAAACTGCGACCCGCGCTGGCTGCCCATTTTGCTAAAGGAGCTGACCAGCAGCGACGCCGAGATACGCTACGAAGCCGCCAACGCCTGCGGCGAGCTGAGGGAGAAGGAAGCCGCCCCTTACTTAAGCGAGCTTACCACCGACCCCGATGTTGACGTCCAGATGGCGGCCATACAGGCGCTGGGCAAGATAGGCGGCCCCGAGGCTAAAGACAGCCTGGAGCGCTGCCTCACCGACAACAGCGAGGCAATCCAGCATGCGACGGAAGAGGCGCTCGGCGAGGTAGAAGCCGGCGAAGACCCCCTGTCCTTCCGAATGTGAAAGTTAAAGAGCAGTATGATTTCTGGCGACAAGGTTAAGTTACGCGAAAAAATACTGGCTGACGCCGCTAACGATTACGCCTGGCTAGTAGATGCCGAGCTGGCGGAGCTCGACGCCGCCCCCCTCCCCACCACCACCTTTCCCCAGTACCTGGCGGACTACACCGGCGACCTGCGCTACCCCTCCACCACCAGGTACCAGTTCGCTATCGAGACACGGGAAGGCAAGCATATCGGCAACTGCACCTACTACGGCATCGACAACGATAAGGGCGAAGCCGAGCTGGGCATTATGATCGGCGACCGCGACTACTGGGACCGGGGCTACGGTACCGACGCCGTAGCCGCCCTGCTCGACTATGTCTTCGGGCACACCAGGCTCAACCGCCTCTACCTCAAGACACTTATCTACAACACGCGGGCGCAAAAGTGCTTCGCCAGGTGCGGCTTTACCCCCTACGGCCACCTCAATAAAGACGGTTACAGCTTCATCCTCATGGAGCTGCACCGCAACCAGTGGGAAAAGCGCCTTTAATGAAAAAGAGGGGGCTTTCGCCCCCCCCTTAACTCTCAAAGGAGCCTAACCTCTACTTATCATTCTTCGGCGGCGACGGGTTCTTATAACCCTCCAGCAAGACCCTGGGCACCTGCTCGATTAGCTCCTCCACCGTCCACATCCCCGTCTCTTTGACGATGGACTTCTTCTTCACCGGCTCGGAGTAGAGCGCGATATCGCCGCCGGTGACATCGAAGACCTGCCCGTTTATATCGGCCGCCTCGTCGGTGCAAATATAAACGATAAAGGGACCCACCGTCTCCGGCTTGGGCGGATTGGTCAGCTCCTCGAAGCGCTTCTTGGTCATCAGACCGGCCTCGTACCGCTTCTTAAAGCCGGCCACTATATCGTCGCTCAGGGTAAAGCGGGTAGCGGCGGTGGGCGCATAGGCGTTGCAGGTCACCCCGTACCGCCCCACCTCCCGGGCCACCGCCCGCGTCAGGCCGACGATTCCGGCCTTGGCGGCGCCGTAGTTGCAGTGCCCCACCGTACCCAGCCAAGCGGTAGAAGTGGTATTGATAATCCGGCCCCACTTTTGCTCCCTCATAATGGCCGCGGCAAAGCGCGTGCAGTTGAACGAACCTTTCAGGAAGGAATCCAAACACCTGTCCCAGTCCTCCTCGGTCATATTCCAGACCATGCGCGGGGCGTCGGCGCCGGCGTTATTGACCAGTATGTCCAGCCTGCCGAATTTCTCCACGGCCAGCTTGACTATCTTTTCGGCATCAGCGAAATCGTCGACACTGCCGAAGAAGGGCATCGCCTCCCCACCCATCCCCTCGATCTCCTTGACCACGGTCTCGGCGTCGCCGCCCTTGCTGCCGGGTCGGCGGTTGTTGGTCACCACCCTGGCGCCCTCTTTAGCCAGGGCGATGGCAATAGCCCTGCCGATACCCTGCCCCGAGCCAGTAACGATAGCCACCTTACCTTCCAGTCTTTTACTCATCGTTTCAGCCTCCTT
>DATKYX010000014.1:0-6509 GCA_035528255.1 Dehalococcoidales bacterium
GTGCGCCCGCTTCGAGGCCAGAATCAGCGGCGTGGACGCCAAGGACTTTCCCCCGATACCCAGGGTGGAGGGGGGTATCTCCACTAAAGTCGAGGTGGAGGCGTTGCGGCAGGCCATCGGGCAGGTCGCCTTCGCCGCCGCCACCGAGGAGTCCCGCCCCGTGCTGACGGGCGTCGATGCCGAGTTCGACGGCGACACGCTGACATTAGCCGCCGCCGACGGCTTCCGCTTGGCCGTCTATAAGCTGCCTCTGGCTCAAGCCGTCAGCCAGAAGACCGAGGTTATCATCCCGGCGCGCACCCTTGCCGAGTTGAACCGGCTTATGGCCGACCAGGAGGAGGCGGTGGAGATTACGGTCAACCCGGAGAAGGGACAGGCCCTGTTCCGATTAAAGGATATCGAGCTGGTGAGCCAGTTGATTCAGGGGAGCTTCCCCAACTATTCCCAGCTTATCCCCAAGAGCTCCAATACCAAGGCGGTTATCAGCGTCACCGATTTCCTGAGGGCGACCAAGACCGCTTCGATTTTCGCCCGCGACGGCAGCGGTATCGTGCGGCTGGTGGTCACCCCGGGCGGGGAAATGACCCCGGGTAAGGTGACGGTTTCGGCGCGTTCCGAGGAGGTCGGCGACGATGTCGGTGAGATTGACGCTATGGTCGAGGGCGAGGAGTCTAAGATTGCCTTCAACGGCAAGTACCTGACCGATGTTTTGGGCGTGCTCCGCGAGGGGCAGGTGGCGCTGGAGACGACCAATCCCTCCAGCCCGGGGGTGTTGAAACCGGTGGGGGTGGATAACTACATCCACGTGGTTATGCCGATGTTCGTCCAATGGTAGTTTGACCTGAGATTAAGATGAAGGGGAGCCGAGAGGCTCCCCTTTTTTATAATTCTACCCCTCCCCCCTCTACAGTGAATAAGAGCCTGCCCAGAGTCCGCTGAAAAAGCGGCGGGCATTGATGCCCAGCACCCGGGTGTCATAGCCGCCTTCCTGGACGACCAGCGTCGGCAGGCACAGTGAGCCTATCATCTTCCCCACCGCCTCAAAGTTGTCAGCCGCAAGGCTCCAGCTGCCGGTGGGGTCTTCCTTGGCCGTGTCCAAGCCCAGAGCCACGACGAGGAACTGCGGCTTAAACCTGGCGACTCGCCTCACTGCCTCGCTGAGAACCTGACAGTATCTCTCGCCGTCAACCTCTTCGGGCAGGGGAATATTCACGTTATAACCCTTGCCCGCTCCGACCCCCCTCTCGTCGCTAAAGCCGCTAAAGTAAGGGTAAGCGAAATGAGGGTGCCCGTGGAGCGATATGGTGAAGACGTCGGAACGCTTATAGAATATGTTCTGCGCGCCGTTGCCGTGGTGATAGTCGATATCGAGGATGCAGACCTTACCGTAGGTGCTCAAATACTGGGCGGCGACGGCGGCGGAGTTGAAATAACAGAAGCCGCCGAAGGCACGGCGCTCGGCATGGTGGCCCGGCGGCCTCACCAGGGCATAGGCTAAGCGGTAGCCCTCGACTATCTTTTCGGCGGTGGTCAGGGCACAGTCCACCGCCCGCTTGGCGGCTAAAAAGGCGTTTCCGTTTATCGGCGTGAAGGTGTCGATGCAGTAGTAGCCAGCGCGGACGGGCAGTTCCTTGGGTGGGCGGGCGACATTACGGATGGGAAAGACATAGGGGTAGATTGATTCGCCTGGCGCCAAGTTGGCGCAGACCTTCTTGAAATAGTCCACGAACTGGCTATCGTGCACTGTCTTGATATAGCGCTCGGAAAAGTGGCGGGGGGCGATTTTATTAAACAACCCCGTCTTATCCAGCTCCTTTAAGATGGTGTCTATTCTGACCGGCGATTCAACATAGCCCAGCTCTTCGACATGGTGGATGAGGTGGCGGTCGTTGATGACGAGCACGATTTGCTTGTCCACCGCTATGGCGCGTTTGGGCGGAAGTGGCGCCGTCTTGATGTACTTCGGCTCCCTGAGTTTTATCGGGTCGTCCCGGAACGATTCAACCACCATCTCAACGTATTCGGGGGGGCAAACCCCCTTGTATTTGCGCTCCAGAATCGCCCGGACAATCTCGCGGGCACTATCACGGGGAAGCCCCTCCCCCCGCCCCAGGTCGTCATAGACCAGATAGGGGGGATTATCGTCGCCCGGTTTGAGGGGCGTCTCGTATCTGGTATTGATGATGGGGCGGGCGCCGTATCTTTCGTAGAAACGCAGGCGCGCCGCATTCTGCTTTCTGATTTCAGGGTTGCGGCTTAAGCTCGGGTCGTCGGGGAGGCACTCAAAGAAAAGCCCCACGGAATTCAGGTCGAGCGCTTCCTCCCTTACCCTTTCGTAGAGGGCACCGCCGATGCCGCCGCCCGTTCTACGCTCGGCAGCGGAAATGTAGTCCAGGTAGCCGAACTTGAGAATAGGCGCGTGGTAGAGCAGGGCAAAGCCGATAATGCGGCCCCTGGTTCCCTCGGCGACAAACAGGATGGAGCGGAAACGATATTTTAATGGGTTGCGCAGTTGCTCCGGCAGTTTGGCAACGTCCCTTTTGGAGAGTAGGGGAAACTGGGTACGCAAAATCTCCTGGACCTGAGCTATCGCCTCCTTATTGGCCGGGGTTATATCATCGTGAACGCGCCGTATGCGAAACATAGTTTAATCCCCGGGCTTTTAGCCCGCTACACTCTTAATTATACCAAGTAACTCCAGCCCGTGTATAACCATACTCACGGCGATAGCCGCCAGCAGCAGGCTGAACACCCGTGAGACCGCCCTCAGCCCGCCCCGCCCCAGAAAACGGGTCACCCACTCGCCGCCGAGGAAGATGACCCAGGTGATAAGCATGTTCAGGGCGAAGGAGACAAGCACCATATAGAGGGGGAACTGCGTCGCCAGTAATAGCAGCGTGGTTATCGTGGCTGGGCCCGCTGTCAGCGGCGTGCCGATGGGTACCACCGCCACCAGCTCCTCCTTTATGACCTTCACCATGTGGCCCGTGGTCATATACTGAATGGCGAAGACCAGCAGGATTATGCCGCCGGCGATGGCGAAAGCGCCCACCGAAATGCCCAGCAGCTTCAAAATGAGCTGGCCCAGGAAAAGGAAGACCAGCCCGACCACCGCCGCCGTGATTACGGCGAGGTGAACCATGCGACGGCGCTGGGGCCTGGCCATGTCCTCGCTCAGGGAAATGACGTAGGGCAGAGTGCCCAGGGCGTCGATAACGATGAACAGAGGCACAAAGGTAAAAGCGAAATCCTGCCAGAAATTGCTCACTATCTATCCTATCCTTCTAGTACTATCTCAACCGCTTCTGCAGAATAAGCTCATCGTCGCCGGGGGCGTAGAAGTCGGGAATACGGCTGATTAGCTCATAGCCCTTAGCCGAGTAAAAGCGCCTCGTACTCTCATAGCTCGGCAGGGACGATGTCTCGATGAGCACCAGCCTGCCTTTAGACTCTTTAATTTTATCCTCGGCGTAAGCCAGCAAGGCACTGCCTATTCCCCTTCCCTTCTGCCGGGGCGTCACCGCCATCCAGTACACGTCCCAGGTGCACTCGGTCATCGGTGTCGGCCCGTAGCAGATATAACCGTTGATGGCCGAATCCAATTCAGCAACAAAGGCATAATAGCCGGAGCCATCAAGGTCGGCCAGATAGCTGTCAATGACCTCCTCGGCTACCACAACCTCAGCCGGTTTGAACTCAGGCGTGTCGCGCAGCAGCGCCATCAGGGACGGTTTGTCCCTTTTTAGCATGGGGCGTATCCTGACCGTCATCGTCTTTCTTCTCCAAAGCTAACTTTACAACCTTATCGATAAACTGGTGGTAAGCCATGCCAGCGGCCTCCGCCTGGCGAACCGAACCCGCACCGGGGGAGATATCGGGGTTAGGATTGACCTCGATAACATTAAGCCGCCCCTCCCCATCCCACCGCATATCTACTCTAGCATAGCCGCGGCAGCCGAGCAAAGCAAAGACATCAAGAGCGGTTCGGGCGATATTCTCCCTTTCTTCGGCTCCGATCTCAGCCGGGCAAATTACTTTGGTGCCCTTAAAATAGTCGCTATCGGGCTGCCACTTGGCGGCAAAGGTCAGCATAGGGGGCACCCCTTCAGGCAGCGAATAATCTATCTCCGAAACAGGCAGTACGGTATCGCCGAGCACACTAACGTTGAACTCACGACCGTCGATAAAATGCTCCACCAGAGCCTGCCCGCCGTAATAGCGGCTGACCGCCGTGACCTGCTTTTCCAGAGAGACGAAGTCATAGACCACGTTCTGCGGGGAAAGCCCGTGGCTGGCGTCCTCGCGACGGGGTTTGACAATGCAGGGATAGCTCAGCCGGAAGCTGGATAATGTCTCCGGCCGGAGCAATTGGAAATCAGGGGTATTTATGCCAGCGCTCTTTAAAAGCGCCTTGGTCTTAGCCTTGTCCAGAGCCAGCTTTAAAGCCCCGGCGGGGCAGCCGGTAAAGGGCATTTTAAGCACTGACAAGATTTCGGCTATTTCGGCTTCCGTCTCCGGATGGCCGGCAAAGCCCTCGAAGAGATTGAAGACTAAATCGGCTTTCATGGCGCCGAGCTTTTCCTGGACGCGGGGGAGGGGCGGCGTCAGCGGTACCTTGACCACCCCGTAGCCCAACTTAAGCAGGGCGTCATGCACCGCTTCCACGGCTTCAAGGACACCGCTAACGGCGGCTTGCTCACCCTGTTCGTCGTAGCGGCTTTTTAGAGGCTGGTTGTAGACGACGGCTACGCGGGCACGCACGGCGAGCACCTTTTCTGCGCGGCCTCAAAGACAGCCTGTATCACCCCCTGGTGCGTCCAGCCCAGTTTCAGGGCCATAATGACCAGGTCGCTGTAGCCGCCCAACCCCGGCAGGGGGTTTATCTCCAGGAAATAGGGCACCCCGTCAGGGCTGACCCTGAAGTCGACACGGGCGAAGTCGCGGCAGCCCAGAACCTGGAACACCTTGAGGCTGGCCAGGGTAATCCTCTCCTGGATCTCGTTGGCCAGCCGGGGAGGGGATTCATAGTCAACCAGGTTGAGGTAATCGCGCTTTACCTCCAGGGAATAGACAAAGCGCTTCTCCTTATTTCTGGGCAGGATACGCATTATGCCTGTTACCTTGGGTGGGGTATTGCCGATGATGCCCACGGTAACCTCGTCTCCGCTAATAAACTCCTCCACCATCACCGGCTGGTGGTAGGCGTCCAGCAGGCGTCTTGCCTCCTCCTGCAGACGCTCCACACTCTCCACCACCGAGGTCAGGCGAATGCCCTTGCTCGAGCCTTCATAAGCCGGTTTGACAATGGACGGGAAGGGGAATCGCTCCCAGTCTATCCGTCTCAGCTCTGTCTCATCGTTTATTAGCTGCCACTGCGGGGTAGCCACCCCCTCGGCGGCTACCAGCTTCTTGGCCAGCGGCTTATCCAGGCAGACCGTAAGACAATGGGAATCCGAGCCGGTATAGGGGATGCCCAGCATCTCCAGGACGGAGGGTACCTGGGACTCGCGGCTGCGGGAATTACCCCGCCCCTCGGCGATATTGAAAACGATATCAACCTTCTCCCGAAGGATATTTTCCAGAAACTCCTCGCCCCCACCCAGCATCACCACCGAATGTCCGGCGGCGCTAAGGGCGGCGGCGATAACCTCCACCGTCTCTCTGGAGTCGTACTCTTCTAAGGCGTCTTCGGGGCTATCCTCATCCAGGGACACGGCCGACTTAAGATCGTAAGCTAAGCCTATTCGCATCCCTGATTCCTTCTTTCTTGGCCGCTACGGCTACCTTGACCGGCTCGGCCACCGGCGCCGGTTTAGTTTTAGCCCTGGTGCGGGGGTTATGACAGCGGTAGAGATGGCTGCGGTAGTTCCTCACCAGAAGCTCATCGTCGGTCTGCCCCAGGATATAGTTAGGTTGTACCGGCACCTTGCCCCCGCCCTGGGGGAGGTCGATAACGAAAGTGGGCACCGCCAACCCTGAGGTATAGCCGCGCATACCCTCGATTATCTTTAGGCCCGTTTCCACCGGGGTGCGCAGGTGCTCCGTCCCCTCAACCTCGTCGCACTGGAAGAGGTAGTAGGGGCGCACCTTAATCTTGAGCAGCCCCTGGCACAGTTTTGTCTGTATCTCCACGCTGTCGTTTATACCGCGCAGCAGAACGCTCTGGTTGTTCACCGGCACGCCGCTCCTCACCAGCCTGTCGCAGGCGGCGGCGGCCTCCGGAGTTAGCTCTCGGTAGTGGTTAAAATGGGTGTTGAGCCATATCGGTCCGTATTTAGACAGCATGGCGCACAACTCGCTATCTATACGCTGAGGCAACACCACCGGGAACCTGCTGCCGATACGGATAATCTCGACGTGCTCTATCTGCCTCAACCGGGAGATAACGCTCTCCAGGTGTTGAGTGGAAAGAGTCAGCGGGTCGCCGCCGGAGATGACCACATCCCTGACGGTCTTGTGCTTGCGTATATAGTCCAGCATGGCTTCAACCTGGGCTGTCGTGCGCACCC
>DATKYX010000015.1:0-9013 GCA_035528255.1 Dehalococcoidales bacterium
GGTAGACCACCGCCTCGGCGATAGCCAGGTTGCCTTCGGGCATGCCGATAAAGTGCACGGCCTGCTGGGCGGCCATAGCCACCACCAGCGCCTGCGGGTCGGCGATGCCGATATCCTCCGAGGCGAAGCGCACCAGCCGCCGCACGATATAGAACGGGCTCTCTCCCGCCTCCAGCATCCTCCCCGCCCAGTATAGCGCCGCGTCGGGGTCGGAGCCTCTCAGCGACTTGTGCAGGGCCGAGATAAGGTCGTAGTGGCGCTCCCCCGCCTTGTCGTAGGGCAAATATCTTTGCTGGACGGCGTCCTCGATGGTCTTGAGCGAGATTACACGCCGGCCCTCTTTGTCGGGCGGGGTGGTGATGGCGGCTATCTCCAGCGCGTTGAGGGCGACCCGCGCGTCCTTGTTGGAAACCAGAATCAGGCGCAGCAGGGCATCCTCGTCCAGCTCCACGTTGAGCTTGCCCAGCCCGTTGAGCTCGTCCTTGATGGCTCGCATGATGATAATCTGCAGTTCGTCCTCGGCGAGTGGATTGAGGGTGAGCACCTGGCAGCGCGAGAGCAGGGGGGAGATGACCTCAAACGAAGGGTTTTCGGTGGTGGCGCCGATGAGCGTAATTGTCCCGTCCTCGACGTAGGGCAGCACGGCGTCCTGCTGGCCTTTATTGAAGCGGTGAATCTCGTCGATAAATAATATTGTTTTCTGCTTATAGAGCTTGCGCCGTTCCTTGGCTTCCTCGATGATTCTCCTGAGGTCGGCGACGCCGGCGCTGACGGCGCTTACCGGGCTGAAGTGCGCCTCGGTGGTGTTGGCGATGATAAAGGCGAGCGTCGTCTTGCCGCTGCCGGTGGGTCCCCACAGAATCAGGGAGGGCACCTGCCCCGCCTCGATGGCTTTTCTCAGGACGTGTCCCTCCCCCATGAGGTGTTCCTGCCCCACGAACTGGTGCACCGCCGAAGGCCTCATCCGTGCCGCCAGCGGCGCTCCCCCGCCCTTATCCTGCTGCAGGCTGTAGTCGAACAAGTCCATAAATCTATCTTCCGTTATTCGAGACTATTTTGCAAGGTTTTATTTTTCTCCCTGTCACCCCGTTTTTCCCTTTGTCATTCCCGCGTTTCCCCTTGTCATTCCCGCGAAGGCGGGAATCCAGCCCCCTTTCTGTCATTCCGAGGAGCGCTCCCCCTTTTTTAAAGGGGGATTAAAGGGGATTTTCGTCCCCTGTCACCCCTGTTTCTTATTCAATCCATTCCATTTCTTGGTCGTTTTTCTTGACTAGCTGTCTAACACCTTTTCCTTTGAAGAGAGACTGACTCAGGGGATTTAATACAAACGGGTTGTGGTAAATCTCTAACTCCTGTTCAATACCGTTAATTTTATAACCTGCCAGATAAAGTCCGGTAGCGCTAAGTTGTCGATTCCGCTGAGGGTGATAGAAACCGTCAAGCTTACGAAATGCTTCTGGTTTAGGCACTTTTGCCTTTTCGCCTGTAGATTGGTAAACACGATATGACAAGCTTCCTAGTAGAGCATTTAACATAGCATGTTCTTTAATTGGGACGGCAGTCGAGGGGCATAAAATAACTAGACAGGGTTGCTTTCTTTTAGGCAGTTGTTCATAAGCTCTTGCAAGCGAATGTTTTGCGTGTTCTTGAGCTCCCGAAAACCGCGCTTCGCCACCGATTACACCAATATGAGAAGTCGTTTCTTCCTTATTCGGTGTAATCGGAAGAGTCTCTATTTTAAGATGCAGACCAGTATTATCATCTTTGTAATCGGGTAATTGGATACTCTTATGTGTTAAATCATCAGGATTTAGCGAAGAAAGCTCTCTGGCGAGGAACATTTTAAACTTTTTGCCACTAAAAGACTCTGTTTTTCCTAGCGACGCAATATGAACACTTAGGAAAGCAGCAATAGGAACTTGTTCTGCAAAGCCCCGTAGCTTTTCCATAACCCGTTCTTCCAGTCTTCCCAACTCTCTAGGGAAAACGGTTTTTACTTCAATGAAAATTGGCTTATCCGTTTTGCCGAGAACTAGTTCAAACTCTCCTACTTTCTTTTCGTGACCCTTAGGGTGCCAACGTAAGCAGTCTGATCCAAAAGCTTTCTCGAAGGTTTTAGCCACTCTTAATTCGTTGATAGCAGCCTCCCACATTTCCCAGTCACCCTTTTTCAGCCTGCCTTCCAAATCAGCATCCACCAAATTGTATCTGTAAGCTAGTTCTAAGCAGTCGTCTATTTCTTGCCGCCATACATTTGCTCTAGGGTCTTCGTCAATCAATAATCGGTATGAGTGGTTATCTTCCGTCAAAGACTTAATAAAATCGTCTGGGAAGAACTTGTTTAAGTATTTGTAGCCCCCTGAAATTGCACTCACTTTCTTTGCCTCACCCCACGATAATATCATCCAGCGCCCGCTTGGGCACGTGGTGCACGTCGTCCTTATCCCGCCAGTACTTAATATCCCCGTCGGCGCCCACCGTCTCCAGCTTCACCTTCTCCGCGGGCTTGCCCAGCGCCAGCACGAGCAAAATCTCATAATAGTCCGGAATCTCGAGCAGCTTGCCCAGCTTGGTTCGTTGCACGGCGGCGATGATGCATCCCCCCAGCCCCCTCTCGGCGGCACCGAGCATGATACTCTGCGCGGCGACGCCGTGGTCGCAGAGAAAAGCGGGGCTTATGCGGGTATCCCCGAGCACGATGATATAGGCCGCCGGTCTCTCGCCCTCGGCGGGACCGCGCCAGTCCTTGAGGTAGCCCGCCCACCGCAGGCAGGAGAATATAAGCGCGTTCCTCTCCGGCTGGCATGACAGGATATATTTGAGCGGCTGGCGGTTGGCGGCGGAGGCCGAGAGCCGCCCCAGCTCGACCAGCTCCTTTAGCGTCTCCCGCTCCACGGCCGCCTCCTGGTGAAAGCGCCGGAAGCTGCGGTTCCTGGTCACCAGCTCTTTTATCATAAGCATCTCCTCGTCTCGCTTCACATAACGGCAGGGGAAAAACAAATAATCGTCGTCCCCAATCCGTGCCTGTATTACATAACGGAGCCACCGAAACAAATCAAAACAAATCCCCGTTTTCCCGAATTCGTGCCTGATTTAACATAACTCTAAAAACAAATAATTAAATCTATCCCTGCCTGATTTGTTTTCCCAAAACAAAGGGCATTTTTGTCGTCCTTATTTATATCTCCTCACCTCGAAGCGGTACAGCTCCACCGCCTCGTCGGGGTCTATGCCCGCCTTCAGCCGGCAGATGCCGACCTGCTCCTCGACGGTATCGACCCCTTCCAGGTCGGGCAGGAGCAGCCCCTTGCGCCACCCCGCCTCCACGATGACCCCGTAGCGCCTGGGGTCGAGCTGGTCCTGGCTCTCCACCCGTTCGGGCTGGCTCAGCACGTCTATGCTGTAATCCAGCTTCCTTAGCTCCCCTCTGGTGACCGGCAGGAAGCGCGGGTCGCGGCTGGCTGAGCCGATGGCGTTGGCCACGATCTCCTCGGCCACGTTGCCGTGCTGGGACTCGAAGGTACCGATGCAGCCCCTCAGCTCGCCGAGCTTATGGATGGAAACGAATACGCCCCGCTTCTCCTTCATCTCGGCGCTGAGCCGCTTGGGCTGAAAGATTTCGCCCCTTCTGACGTAGGCTTCCACCGTCTTCTTGGCCAGTCTCACCAGCGGGTGCATCTCATTCCCCTCCGCCCTTGATAATGATTCCTGCATAACCGACCACGCTAGAGAAATCGCCGATGATGTCGCCGCTGGTCTGGTATTTGACCAGTTCCGCCCCCGTGGCGCCCAGCTCCCTGGCGGCAACGATAAGACTAACGGCGGGCGCGTAGCCGCACATGGAGATATTGAACTCGGCGACCCTTTTCAACAGCTCGTCTTCATCCAGATTCAGGATGGCGCCTATAGCCTGGGTGTCCTTCTTCTGCGCCGACGCCTGCGGCTCGTAGTGGCTCATATCGCTTGAGGCAATGATTACCACCTCTCTGCCCAGTTCCTTGACTGCCGTGGCTATCTCGCGGCCGACCTCCTTGTAGATGGCGCCGCCGGGAAGGCCGAAGATGATGGGGACCAGCTTGAAATCGGGCTTGAAGTATTGCAAGAACGGCAGCTGAACCTCGATAGAATGCTCATAGATATGAGCTTTATCATCCTCTTCCAGGTGTTTGGAGTTGGCTAGAATCTTTTTGCCCAACTCCGAATCAATCTCCACCTCTCCCAGTGGCGTTTGCCACTTGCCTTCGGTCATGATGCTTAAGGGCTTGCCGGCTCCGGTGTGGTTGGGCCCTATGATGATAAAGGTGTCCTTAAACCTGATTCTGGATAAAACCGCCCCGGTTACCGGTCCGGAATAGATATAGCCGGCATGGGGCAGAACCAGACCGATTGCATCTTCTTTGTCCGTCTCCTCTTTGACCATTCCCTCGATCATCGTCTTAAGCTCTGAAGCTGATGCCGGATAGAATTGCCCGGCGACAGCTGGATTTCTAATCATCTTACGCTCCTCTCCGAGGCCGAAGTCCTGAAGTTAAGCTCCGCCCCGCAGAACCGGCACTTCGAACTCTCCAGTCCAACTGCTTTGATCTGGTAGCCGAACCTTTTGACTATAGTGTTGCCGCAGGAGTAGCAGACGGTGTTCTCCCGGTTGTGCCCGGGGACATTGCCGGTATAGACAAACTTAAGCCCGGCCTTTGCCCCGATCTCACAGGCGTGCTCCAGGGTGGATACCGGAGTTGGAGGTAAACCTTTCATGTTGTGGTGGGGATAGAACCGGGTCACATGCCACGGTGTCAGTTCACCCAGCCCTTCTTTTATCCAGTTGGCGATTCCCTCAAGCTGCTGGTCATCGTCGTTCATAGTGGGTATGATATTGGTCACCACCTCAACGTGCATATCCCACCTGTCTTTAGCTCGTTGGGCGACCTCGAGTATTCCCCGCCAGCGGTTTATCTTGGCCAAGTCGCGGTAGAGGGAGTCAGTGAAACCCTTGATATCAACCCGCCAGGCATCAAGGTAGGGCCCGATAACATCCAGCGCCTCGGGGGTGAGGAAGCCGTTGGTCACATAGACGGTATAGAGGCTGTTCTGCTTAGCCAGCTTGGCCGAGTCGAGGGTGTATTCAAACCAGATGCTGGGCTCATTATATGTCCAGGCGATGCCCTGGCAGCGATAGCGTATGGCCAGTTCCACGGCTGCCTGAGGCGAGATTTCGTTGCAACCGAGCCAGGGCGCGTTGTCGCTGGGGCAGGAAATTTCCCAGTTCTGGCAGTCCCGGCAGTGGAAGTTGCACCCCCACCCCCCTATGGAGAAAGCCAATGTGCCGGGGAAGAAGTGGAACAGGGGCTTCTTTTCGATAGGGTCGGCGGCAACCGATGACGCCTGGGCGTAGTTGAGATTATACAGGACGCCGTCACGGTTCTGATAGACCCGGCAGACGCCGAACTTGCCGGGAGCTATATTACAGCGCCACTGGCAGGTGTTGCACCTCACCCGGGAGTGGGGCAGCTTTTCGTAGAGCATTGCTTCGTGCATGATGCTCCTTTTTGTAATTATAGCACTTAGCTGGGGTCAATTATAACCCCTTTTGAGGTAGAAAAATAATACCTTGACTACATAACTGCCACCAGCTAGACTTGGTAGTATGAAGGTTATTGGTCTAACCGGCGGTATAGGCAGCGGCAAGAGCACGGTGTCCTGGTTTCTTGAGGAGTTGGGGGCGGTAACCATTGATGCCGATAAAGTAGGGCATGAGGTATTCAAGCCAAATACCGAGACCTGGCGGGAAGTGGTGGCTGCCTTTGGTCGGGAGATTCTTAGCCCCGATGGTGAGATTGACCGTCATAAGCTGGGCAAGATAGTCTTTGGTGACTCTCAGGCTCTAGCCCGCCTGAACCAGATAGTGCACCCTCGAATATATGCTATGGTGAAAGCCCGAATTGAGGACTATCGGCGGCAGGGGGTGGGGGTGGTGGTGCTGGAAGCCCCGCTCCTGCTCGAAGTGAGCAAACCTTCGTTGACCGACGAGGTGGATGAGATCTGGGTCACCGTTGCCCCTGAGGCTGTCGTCTTGAAGAGGCTTGGGAAGAAGGCGAGGCTTTCCCAACCGGAAGCTATGGCCCGTATCCGCTCCCAGATGCCTTCAGAGGAACGTTTAAAGCATGCCGATGTGGTTATAGATACCGATTGCGGCCTTGAAGAGCTGAAAGCGAAGGTAGCAAAGCTGTGGCGCAGGCTCTCGCTTGACACTTAGCCACAGCGCTTGGTAGAATATTCTGTTTGCTTACGGAGGTTTTTAAGATTTACGCTGTTATTGAAACTGGCGGCAAGCAGTACAAGGTAAGCCCCGGCCAGACCATAGATGTGGAACGCCTGAAGGTGGCGGAAGGCAAAACCGTCGACCTGGACAGGGTGCTGCTTATTGGCGATGGGAAAAAGGTGACGGTCGGCGCGCCCACTGTTGATGGAGCCAAGGTAGTGGCTACCTCGCAGGGGGAGGGCAAGGGCGATAAGGTTATCGTCTTTAAGTATAAGCCCAAGGTGCGCTACCGCAAAAAGACGGGGCACCGCCAGTTTTATACCCGATTGGTTATAGATAAGATTGTCGAGCCGGGGGCGGCTAAAGCCAAGCCGCCGAAGAAGGCTCAGCCCAAAAAAGAGGTGACCAAGGATGGCGCATAAAAAGGCAGGCGGTACCAGCCGTTGCGGTCGTGATAGCCAGTCTAAGCGGCTGGGAGTCAAGATATACGCTGGTCAGAAGGTAAATGCCGGCACTATATTGGTGAGACAGCGGGGCACGCGCATTCACCCCGGTGACAACGTGGGCGTGGGCAAGGACTATACCCTCTTTGCCCTGATTGACGGCGTGGTTGCCTTTGCGCCGACCAGCAACAACCGGAGAAAGGTTAGCGTTTCCGCTAGCTGATTGGATTAATGAAGGAAAAGATTCACCCCGAGTTCTATACCGATGCCCAGGTAAGTTGTGCCTGCGGCAATACCTTTACCGTAGGCTCGACCAAGAAGACGCTGAAGGTCGAGCTTTGCAGCAAGTGCCATCCCTTCTTCACCAGGGAGCGCCGCATGGTGGACACCCTGGGTAGGGTGGAACGGTTTAAGAAGCGCTACAAGCTGGAGGATTAACCGGATATCTTAACGGAGGTAGGAGCGGGCTGTATAGCCGCTCCTTTTTTATTATGGCGGGAAAATTTTACTACGGAGGTCAGGCGGTTATCGAGGGGGTGATGATGCGGGGGCGGAAGGCGATGGTTACCGCCGTGCGTCGTCCCGGCGGCGATCTGGCTATGGATACGCGGCTGCTGGGAGGCATCTATGCGGGCTGGATGAGGAGAACCCCGCTGCTCCGGGGCGTTATTGTCTTGATCGAGGTCATGGTGCTGGGGATGAAGACGCTGCTCTATTCGGCCAATGTCTCTCTGGAGGAGGAAAAGGCGGAGATATCGGGGTGGCTGGTCTGGCTGCTGGTGGGCGTTTCCCTGGCGGTGGCCGTCGTCCTCTTCTTTATGGCGCCCCTTTTCCTGACCAAGCTGCTGGGCTCTTATGTCACTTCACCGGTGATGTTCAGCCTGATAGAGGGCTTGATACGGGTGGCTATTATGATTGTCTACCTGTGGGCGATTGGGCTGATGCCTGATATTAAGCGCTATTTTGCCTATCACGGCGCTGAGCATAAGACGGTGAACGCCTATGAGGGCGGGGTGCCGCTGGAGGTGGAGGCCGTCAAGAATTATAGTACGGCCCACGTTCGGTGCGGCACCAGCTTTCTCTTTACCGTGGTCATCATAGCTATCATTATCTTTGCCGTGGTGGGGCTGCCGGCGACGTGGATGCTGGTGCTGTCCAGGATAGTGCTGTTGCCGGTGATTGCCGCCCTTGCCTACGAGGTTATCTACCTGAGCGGTAGGCATGCCGATAACGTCTTCGTGAGGGTGCTGATGGCGCCGGGGCGGTGGCTGCAGAGGCTGACGACGAGGGAGCCTGACGACGCCCAGCTGGAGGTGGCCATAGCGGCGCTGAAGGGGGCGGTGGAGATGGACGAGGCGAAGGCGACATAAAAAAAGCCCCCCTTTTTTTCGGGAAACAATTCACGGCTGGTTGGCTTTATTTATTTGTTTTTAGAGTTATGTTAATTCAGGCGTGAATTCGGGAAAACGGGGATTTGTTTTGCTTTGTTTGGCTCTCTCCGTTATGGTAAATAGGCACGGATTCGGGTTTTAGTTTTATTTGTTTTTCTTCCCCGTTATGTTAATCTTCCGCATCTTTCTGGGTTAGCTGCTGGAAGAAGCAGGTGGGGTTGCCGGTGTGGCAGACGGGGCCGGTGGGTTTGCCTTTGAGGAGGATGGTGTCGCTGTCGCAGTCTTTCCAGACTTGGCTGACCTTGATGATGCTGCCGGAGGTGGCGCCCTTGTGCCAGAGCTCCTGGCGGCTGCGGCTGTAGAACCAGGCTTCACCGCTGGCCAGCGTGCGGCGGAGGGCTTCGGCGTTCATGTAGGCGAGCATAAGGACTTCGCCCGTGTCGGCGTCCTGGGCGATGGCGGGGACGAGGCCGTCTTTATTGAATTTGATGTCTTTGGTTAGTTTCATTTTTTTAGCCCCCGTGATGGGTTGACTCATTATATAACATTTTTGGGGGTTTTGCTCCCCGCCCCCGATTTTATCTATTCCCGCCCGCCGCCCTTTTAAGGTAAAGAGGGGGCTTTGCCCCCTCTTAAAAACACCCCAGGTAGGGGTGACATAGCAGTATATGGGCTGTAGGCGTTTTGTGTTATTGTAGTCTTACGGTTGCGTTTAGTCCATAAGAAGCACAACAGTCCATAAGAAGCAAAATTGGGTAGTGGGTCAATTTGAAATGAAAAAAATATTGAGAAGGATGTTAATGTATTTACATAGGTGGTATAATGATATTGTGAGCAATAAAGTATTATTTGATGAACTTAAAGCAGCCCAAACTACAGGGTTACTTCTTAAACTAAATGGTGGAAAAGAGAATCTGTTAAAA
>DATKYX010000016.1:0-18388 GCA_035528255.1 Dehalococcoidales bacterium
GATGTGGCTAAGCCCGGCGTCTATGAGTTAGAGCTGGGCAGCCCGCTCCGAGAGCTGGTCGAAGGGCTGGCTAAGGCTGAGAGGGTCAAGGCGGTGCAGATAGGCGGCGCTACGGGGAGAATTATACCCTACGCCATGATAGTCACCCCCTTGTCGTTTGAGAGCGTCCTGGGGGCGGGTGCTATCACCGTCTTCGATGAAAGCCGCGATATTGTCGATATTATTAGCAAAACGATGGAGTTCCTGGCCGAGGAGTCCTGCGGCAAGTGCGCTCCCTGCCGCGAGGGCACCGAGGTGATGGCCGAGACCATGGAGAGGCTGGCGCGGGGGGAGGGGTCGAAGAAGGACATCAAAGTCCTGGAGGAGCTGGCCGAGACCATGATGCTTTGCTCGCTATGCGGGCTGGGGCAGGCGGCTCCGATTCCGGTAGTGGACAGCTTGGAGCATTTTAGAGGCGAGTACGACAACTGCATTCGCCAGAAATAGGGGTGGCTATGATAACAGTAACCAAGCAAAAACCGTTGGAAGAGATTCTGCCGAGCCTGGGCAAGGGTAAAAAGGTGTATCTTATCGGCTGCGGCACCTGCGCCACCATATGCCACACCGGCGGTAAAGCCGAGGTGCTGGAGATGAAAGAGAAGCTGGAGGCGGAGGGCAAAAAGGTTACGGGGTGGATGGTTATCCCCACCGCCTGCGACGAGCTTACCCGGGAAGCCCTGGCCGAGAATGCCGAAGCCATTGAGCAAGCCGATGCCATACTGGTGATGAGTTGCGCCTTCGGCGTCCAGACCGTCGCCATGTACAGCGATAAACCCGCCTATCCAGCCTTAAATACCCTGTTTGTCGGCAAGGAGGAGACACCGGGGCATTTTATCGAGGTCTGTATGCAGTGCGGGAACTGCGTTCTGGCGACGACGGTGGGTATATGCCCGCTGGTAAGGTGCGCCAAGAGCCTGCTCAATGGGCCCTGCGGCGGCTCGGTTGACGGCAAGTGCGAAGTATCGCCTGATACGCCCTGCGCCTGGCAGCTGATTTACGACCGTCTGAAGGCGCTGGGGCAATTGGATAAGATGGAGGAGATTGTGACGGTGCGGGACTGGAGCACCAGCACTTCCGGAGGCCCGCGCCGATTCGTCCTCTCGGATGAAACTAATGACTAACGATAAAGACAGCGATTTCCTGGTAGAAGGCGGTGAGCACGAGCATCATACTGAAGAAGCCGCTTTCAAGATGTGGCTCAGGGTATTCGTCACCGTAAGGTGGATTACCATCCTGGGCATCCTGGCGGCTACCCTCCTCGCCTCAAGGGTATTCGACATCGAGTTTCCCACCGCGCCCGTCTATGGGGTATGCGCCTTCCTCGCCCTGTGCAACGTGGCTCTTCTCTTCCAGTCGCGGAGCCTGAAAAAGATGCCGTCCAGCCTGTCCATCCGCAGGGCTAGAATCTACGGCACCATTCACCTCTTGCTCGACCTGGCGGCGTTCGCCGTGCTAATTCATTTCACCGGTGGGATTGAGAACCCCTTTATCTTCTACTTCGTGCTGCATATCATCGGTGCTAGTATCATACTTCACTACACCTCGGTCTACCTGTTAGCCACCTCGGTAATCGTAATGGTCTCATTGCTGGTGGGACTGGAGTATGCCGGGGTGATACCCCATGTAAATCTGGCGGGATTTGCCGACCCGGGGCTTTACCGGGAGGGGAGCTACGTACTGGCGATGCTGGTTGTCCTGGGCAGCGCCCTCTTCGCCGCTACCTATATGGCTACCTCTGTTGCCGGTGAGCTGAGAAAGCGGCAGCGGGAGGTGATACAGCTGAACCAGCGTCTCCTGGTCAAGAGAACCAGGGAACTGGAGCAGGCTTCGCAGGAGATAGCCAAGATGGAAGAGGCCCGGAATCGTTTTCTCCAGTTCCTGGGGGTAACGGTTCACGACCTGAAAGCGCCCCTGACCGCTATCCAGAGCTACTTCTGGGTTATGCTCGGCGGCTTTGCCGGTGAGATTACCGAAAAGCAGCGGGGCATGCTGGAGAGGAGCAGCCAGCGAATTAAAGAGCTGTTGACCCTGATCAGCGACCTGCTGGATATTCCGCGCATCGAAACCGGCCAGATGGTCCAGGAGATGAAAGATATCTCCTTGAGGCAGGTAATCGAGACGGCGGTCGGGGATATTCGCGACCTGGCCAAGCAAAAGAAGGTAAAATTGAAGGTAGAGATGCCGCGCTCCCTTTCCCGGATTCGCGGCTCGGCACCCAGGTTGCAGCAGGTTATGACCAACCTGCTCAATAACGCCATCAACTATACGCCCGAGGGCACGGTAACCGTCAGGGTGAGCCAGGGCGATAAGGAGATAAAGGTCGAGGTTATGGACACCGGTATCGGCATTCCCGCCGAGGACCTGCCCCATATCTGCGAGGACTTCTTTAGAGCCAGTAACGTGGAGATTAAGGGGACGGGGCTGGGCCTGTCTATAGCCAAGAGGATTGTGGAGACGCACGGGGGCAGGATTTGGGTGGAAAGCCCCTGCCCGGAGACGGGTAAGGGGAGCAAGTTTAGCTTTATCCTGCCCAGGAAGAGAAGCAAACGGAGGTGAGGTGATGAAAGCGGGAACAAACCTGGAGAAGGTCCTGGATAGCGGCCGGTTTGCCGTCACGGCCGAGGCGGGCCCCCCTAAAGGGACGAGCGCCGCCGTAATGCAGAGGAAGTCCGAGGCGCTGCGTTACTGCTGTGACGCCGCCAATGTGACCGATAACCAGACGGCTATCGTGCGTATGTCGAGCCTGGCGGGCTGCGTGATTATGAAGCAGCAGGGCGTAGACCCGGTGATGCAGATAGTCTGCCGCGACCGTAACCGTATCGCTATTCAGAGCGATGTGCTGGGGGCGGTGGCGCTGGGTATAGGCAATATACTCTGCCTTTCCGGCGACCATCAGATGTTCGGCAACCACCCCACGGCTAAGAATGTCTTCGATATCGACTCCATACAACTGATCCAACTATTAAAGGTCATGCGGGACGAGAAGAAGTTTCTCTGTGGCGATGATATCTCGGGGGAGGTGCCGCTGTTTATCGGGGCGGCGGCTAACCCCTATGCCGACCCCTTTGAATTCAGAGTCGCTCGATTGGCTAAGAAGGTGAAAGCGGGCGCCGAGTTTATCCAGACCCAGGCGGTCTACGACATCGCCAAGTTCGCTAAATGGATGGAGATGGTCGTCGAGCGCGGGCTGGATAAGCAGACGCACATACTGGCGGGGGTGATACCCATAAAGTCGGCGGGTATGGCGCGCTACATGCGGGACTATGTTTCTGGGGTGACCGTCCCCGACGAGTTGGTGACCCGGATGGAGCAGGCTCAGGACGCCAAGACGGAGGGGAAGAAACTAGCCGTGGAGATTATCGAGCAGGTCAAGGAAATCCCCGGTATTCACGGCGTCCATATTATGGCGGTGGGGTGGGAGGAAATCGTCCCTGAAATCGTAGAACAGGCTGGATTATTGCCCAGACCTGTATTATAATGGCTAGGAGTGCTATGACGAAGAAGATTTTGGTAGTTGACGACGACCCCGATATCCTGGACGCGGTAACCATGATTTTAGAGTCCCAGGACTATAAGGTAGTTACCGCCCGGGACGGGATAGAGGCTCTGGCTAACCTCAAGGCGGAGAAGCCGGACCTGATGGTTTTAGACCTGTTGATGCCCAAGATGGACGGCTGGGCGGTATGCAAGGAGCTCCAGGACCCGAGGTGGTCGAAATACCGTGACATACCCATTTTGATTCTGACCTCGGTGAGAGAGGAAGCCAGCCGCCGCCGTTACGAGCTGGAGACCGGCCTGGAGCTGGACGTGGACGACTATGTGGAGAAGCCCTTCAGCCCCGACATACTGCTGGAGAGGGTGGAGCGGCTCATTAAGAAGAAAAAGTCCTGAAGGGGGGACTTCATGGAAAAGAGAGCTAAAATTCTCCTCGTTGACGACGATAAAGATTTTATCGAGACGACCAGGCTCGTCCTGGAGAGCAAGCCTTACCAGATAATCATTGCCTCTAACGGGGATGAGGGGTTGCGCAAAGCCAGGGAGGAAAAGCCCGACCTGATTCTGATGGACGTGATAATGCCGGTAAAGGATGGGTTCACCGCTGCCGAGCAGCTTAAGAAGGACCCTCAGCTTAGTAAAATCCCCACTCTGATGCTAACCGCCTTCGCCACCAAGGGCAGGGAGACCTCTATCCCGGTCAGCCGGGGGCTTGCCCTTGAGACCGAGGACTATATTGATAAGCCTGTCAGCCCTGACGAGTTACTGGCCAGGGTGGAAAAGCACCTGAAGAAGGTAGGCTTCTAGCAGGGGATAGTCGCGGGCTCGTAGCTCAGTGGTTAGAGCGGTCGGCTCATAACCGATTGGTCGTAGGTTCGAACCCTACCGAGCCCACTTCTTAGTTTCCCCAGCAGGGGAGTTGACATAAAGTATTAGTAACCCAGTAATTTGGCTAGTTATTGTCAAGTCAGGCACAACCTTCAGGCGTGGGGCTTCAGTAAGAGCAACTAAACATAATGTTGGAAAGCCCTTAATTTCTCCTCGTTTTCTATGGAATAGCACTTGGCTTGAGCAGGTGACTGTAGCCGCAAACACACCTATAATGGGTTTCGATAAGCGTCCGTGTAGTTCCGGGAGGCTTTGGCCTGTATCCGAGAGAGGAGAGAGGAGGGGGTGTTAAAAAAGCGGGCAAGCCAACCTCGTGGCTCTCAGGGCTTTAGGAAACCCTCCAGGCTCGCAACCGAATACGAGAACATGTTGGCCACTTCCGTGACGCGGCTACCGGCGAGGTGGTGTGGGCTACGGCAACATTCGCCCTGGGCTCGCTAGCAATCAGTTTGTACACACTGTAGCTACAAATCGCCTAAAGACCGATAGAGCGGCTGGAGAGGGAAGCGCTCTCATTATTTTTTAGATACGGACTCTACATAACATATATAGTGCGCCCCAGCATTATTCAGAGGGTGGGGTTGGGTGAGGCTGGAGAGGTGGTTAGCTGATGTCCTGAGTCTTGAGTTTAACAGCTTCTTCTATGACTTTGTTTGCGGATTGACCTACCGTATTATTGTGTGTACCTATCGCTTCTGGAGTACTCTTACCTTTAATCCAATCATCTATGAGTTCTGAGTGCTCCTCTAAATTCTTTCTAACATTTTCCACGGCTGTACTTAAGTCCTGTGTAAAAATTAGAGCGATTTTAGCTATGTAATTACCTCTTACTATCAAGATGTGTGTATTTGAAGCTTGAGCAACTTGTATGATGGTTCTTTGGTCCTCCTCGCTTAAGGTATAATCTAGGCTTGTTAAAGCTAGAGCATATTTAGGTTTGGCGGAATCTAGTGCCCAGTCGATAATCTCATTTAATAATCTTTCTCGGCGTTCCTTTTTCTGCATGCTCTGAGTGTGCAATATAGATGCAATTCCTATGCCGAGAGCAACAAGAACTGCCAAGAGCGTAATACCGGCTCCGATGACCTGTGCCCAGTCCTTCAAGCACTCCATACCCCCATTATACCACGAAAATTGGCGTATATTATGTAAACTATACCCCTATCCCTTCCTGGGGTGTCTGGGAGGAGCCCCCCCCCCTTCCTTATATAATGAAGGGGTGTTTACCGGGGGTGGTTTTCCCAGAGGTCGCGGGGGCGAAAAGAAGAGGAATACTGCCCTTCTAGGGTCTTACAGGTATCAGACTACTTGTAAATCGTTTAAGGGGCTTAAATTTGGCTCTCAGCGCGCCAGTTCAGACTGGCTGTATGGTGCGGCTTAGAGTACGGCCGATAAGCTTTAAAAGCCCGTCCAACCCCCAGCCTTTGACCGCCGAAACGAGCACCGTGTTTTCATCAGCCTCGGTCTGGCCGGAAAGATAATCGAGGGCCGACTTCTCGTCCCACCGTCGGCTGTCATCCAAAAGCAGGTCAATTTTGTTCAATGCCGTAACCCGGGGCTTCTCATCGAGGTTCAGGTCGGACAAGATGTCCTCCACCGTCTGGCACTGCTCCGGGGCATTGCGGCTGGTAAGGTCAACGATGTGAAGCAGCAGATTGGCTTCGTCGAGCTCCTCCAGGGTCGCCTTAAAGGCGGTAACGATGGCGGGAGGCAGTTTGCGGATAAAGCCCACGGTATCGGTGAGCAGGATGGCGCTTTTGTCAGGCAGAGCCAGGCGGCGGGTGGTGGGGTCCAGTGTGGCGAAGAGCTTATCCTCGACAAAGACATCGGCGTGGCTGAGAGCGTTAAGTAGCGTGCTCTTGCCGGCGTTGGTGTAGCCGACCAGGGCGACCACGGGGATGCCGCTCTTGCGACGCTGCTGGCGGTAAAGCTGGCGGTGCTTCCTTATGTCGTCTATCTGGCCTTTAAGGCGGTGTATCTTGCGCTGGATAAGGCGCTTGTCCGTTTCCAGCTGTGTTTCACCGGGGCCACGCGTACCGATGCCGCCCCCCAGCCTCTCCAGGTGGCTCCACTGCCCGGCCAGGCGCGGTAAAAGATACTGGTGTTGCGCCAGCTCGACCTGAAGCTGCCCCTCGCGGGTGCGCGCCCGGCGGGCGAAGATATCCAGAATCAGGGCGACGCGGTCGATGATCTTTACCTTGAGGGCTTCCTCCAGGTTGCGCTGCTGGAGCGGCGTAAGCTCGTCGTCGAAGACGGCTACGGTGTATTTGAGGCTGTCTTTAAGCGCTATCAGCTCTTCCAGCTTGCCCTTACCCAGGTAATGAGTTTTGGCGGCCCGGGGCAGCCGCTGTATGATTTTGCCCACTACTGTGGCTCCAGCCGTGCCCGCCAGCTGAGCCATCTCGTCGATGGAAGCCTCCGCCGACCAGCGGTCAGCGCCGCCTTTGCCGGCTACAGCTACCAGGAAGGCCCGCTCCGGCGACGGGCGGGTAACGATGTGGGCTTTAATAGGCAGAACTCCCTAACATTATGTAAAGTCTACTCCCTGCTTTAGCCTTCTCCGGCTGTCGCGCCATTTGGAGAGTCTGGATAGTCCTTTCACCAGCGAGGCGTTGGGGATTGTTAATGAAAGCCGTATGTAACCCTCGCCGTTCTTGCCGTAGCCCGTGCCCGGGGTGACCACCACCCCTACCCTCTCCAGCAGGTCGGTGGTGAACTCCACCGAGCTATAGCCCTTGGGCACCTTAGCCCATATGTAGAGGCCTGCCTTGGGCGTCCGGGCTGTGAAGCCGATATTATTCAAGACCTCGATGACCAGGTCGCGGCGCCTCTGGTAGGTGGCGTTGTGCTCCTGGATGCAGTCCTGAGAGCCGCTCAAAGCCTCGATGGCGGCGTACTGAATAGCCTGGGGGACGCCTGAATCTATGTTGGATTTAAGCCTTTTAAGCGCGTCTATCATAGCGGCGTTGCCTACCGCCATGCCTATCCTCCAGCCGGTCATATTGTAGCTCTTGGACAGGGAGTGAAACTCCACGCCTATTTCTTTAGCGCCCTCTGCCTGCATAAAGCTATTCGGTTTGTAGCCGTCGAAGGCGACCTCGGAATAGGGCCCGTCGTGGCAGATAGCCAGGTCATTACGCTTGGCGAACGCCACCGCCCGGTTGAAAAAGTCGAGGTCGGCTACGGCGCCGGTGGGGTTGTTGGGGTAGTTGAGCCAGAGCAGTTTGGCGTTCTTGAGGATATAGGCGGGCACGGCGTCGAGGTCGGGCAGGAAGTTATTCTCTTCGGTAAGGGGCAGATAGTAGGGAGAGCCGCCGGCCAGCGTGGTGCTCATGGCATAGACGGGGTAGGATGGGTCGGGTACCAGGGCGACATCACGGTAGTCGATAAAGCAGAAAGAGATGTGAAAAATGCCCTCCTTGGAGCCGATGAGGGGTAAAACCTCTTTGTCGGCGTCGAGGTCGATATCAAAGCGCTTCTTGTACCAGGCGGCTATCGCCCGGCGCAGTTCGGGTAAGCCCTCGCTCTCGGGGTAGCGGTGGTTAGCCGGGTCTTTGGCGGCCTTACACAGCCTGTCGATGATATGGGGTGGGGTGGGGATATCGGGGTCGCCGATGCTGAAGTCGACAATATCTTCGCCCTTAGCCCTTTTCTCGGCGATTTTCCGGCTTATTTCGGCAAAAAGATAAGGCGGTAAACTCTCAATCCGTCGCGATATTCTCATCTGGCCACTCTCCGCTAAATACAATTTCGGCGGGACCGCTGAGGAATACTTCCCCAACTCCGTCCCACTCCACGCTTAAAGTTCCCCCCGGTAGTATTATATCAACCTTGCCAGCGGTATAATCGTGTAGTTTGGCTATGATGGCTATGGCGCAGGCGCCGCTGCCGCAGGCCAGTGTCTCCCCCACCCCCCTCTCCCAGACCCGCGCTTCTATCTGATTTTGCTCAAGCACCCGGGCAACCTCGAAGTTCGTCCGGTTAGGGAATATGGGGTGCCGTTCCACTTTAGGTCCTATCTGCGACAGGGGGAAGTCAGCCACCGGCTCTTGCCCGAAATAGACGGCGTGGGGATTGCCCATAGAGACAAAACTCAAAGCCAGCTTTTTGCCCTCCACCGTAAGCGGGTAATCTAATATCGGCTCGGCTGGCTTAGCCTCCAGCGCTAGCGGTATGCCTTTAGCGCCGAATATAGGCTCGCCCATGCCTGTCTGAATGATAGTCGTCTTACCACGGGTGTGCAGCCTGGCTTTTCTTATCCCCGCCTTGGTTGCCACCGATATTTCGGCTTTCTGGCTGTCAACCAGTCCCCTGTCCAAGGCGTATTTGACCAGGCATCTTAAGCCGTTGCCGCAAGCCTCGGCTTCGGAGCCGTCGGGGTTAAAGACACGCATCTTGAGGTCGGCATTACCCGGGGATAGCAAGAGCAAGCCGTCGGCGCCGATACCAAAGTGACGGTGGCACATAGCGACCGCCAGCTTCGACCAGTCGTACTGCTTTTTATCAGCCTCTAGCAATATAAAATCGTTGCCGGCGCCCTGCAGCTTGGTGAATTTCATTGTTTGCCTCTCAGGAACTTGTTCAGGGGGCCCATAATCTGGTGGTCGCTCACTCTTTGTATATCGAACCAGTGTATCCTGGTGTCTTCCAGCTGGAACCATGTGTATTGCTGGCGGGCGAGGCGGTGGGTCTCGAACTTGATTTGCTGGATGGCGCCGGGCAGGGTCAACTCTTCCCTGAGGAACTGACCAATTTGCCGGTAGCCTATGCTCGACAGGGCCGGCATATTGAAGTCGAAGCCACGGCTTAGCATCCGTTTAGCCTCGTCGACCAGGCCCTGCTCTATCATCCTGTCCACCCTCAGGTCAATGCGGCGGTAAAGCTCTTCCCTATCGGCGGTTAAGCCGATGACGAAGATGTTGAACGGCGGCGCCTCTTTGCGCTGAAGCTGGGAAAAGGGGGTCTCGGTCTCGTTGAATACCTCCAGCGCCCTTATGGTGCGGCGCACATTGCGAGGGTCTATTCTCTGCGCCGCTTCGGGGTCGACGGCGTTAAGCTCTTCGTGGAGCTTATTGCTTTCTCCCCTTTCGACCCTCTCCTCAAGTCCCTGCCGGAATTCGGGGTTGGGGGCTACCTGCGGTATGCCCCAGCCTTCCATCACCGACCAGACGTACTGGCCGCTGCCGCCCACCACTATGGGCAGCTTATCGCGCTGCTGGATGTCCTCGATAGCCTTGACGGCCAGCTGCTGGTATTGAGCCAGGCTGAAGTTTTCGTTGGGGCTGACGACATCGATCAGGTGATGGGGGACAATAGCCCGTTCCTGGGGGGTGGGCTTGGCGGTGCCGATATCCATGAAACGGTAAACCTGGCGGCTGTCGGCGTTGACGATTTCTCCGCCGAGAGCCTGCGCCAGCTGAATGCCCATGTGACTCTTGCCGACACCGGTGGGTCCCACTATACCGAGCAGACGGTTCATTTTGCCCCCTTAATCTCCGCGGTCTGCTTGACTATGCTTAAGAATTCGCTGGCTTTAAGGCTGGCTCCGCCGACCAGGGCGCCGTCAATCTCGGGTTGTTTTACGAACTCGGCGATATTTTCGGCGGTGACGCTACCGCCGTAGAGGATGCGCACATCCTGGGCAATCCCCTGTCCCTGTTCTTCGGCGATGTACTGGCGGATAAAGCCGATGGTCTTATTTGCCTGTTCGCTGGTGGCGGGACGCCCGGTGCCGATAGCCCAGATAGGCTCATAGGCTATAACAATGCCGCCGAGGAGGTATAAACGGGACGAGGGCGAGCTTAGCTGTTTAGTTAAAACCTCTTCCGTCTTGCCCGCCTTGTTTTCCTCCGGGCTTTCGCCGATACAAAGAATCGGCTTTAATCCCACCTTTATCGCCGCTTTGACCTTCTTATCTACGATATCTATGGTCTCGTTGAAATAATGACGGCGCTCGGAGTGGCCGACAATGACGTAGTTGCAAAGGTCAGCCACCATCTGGGGCGAAATCTCTCCGGTAAACGCCCCCTTTTCCTCATAGTGGAGGTCCTGCGCCCCCAGCCCTATCGTGCTCCCCTCGAGCCGCGTTTTGATGGCGTCAAGAGAGACAAAGGGCGGGCATATCACCTTGTCTACATTATCTATCCGGTCAAGCTCGTAACGCATCTTGATGACCAGCTCGATGGCTTCCTCTACCGTGGTATGCATCTTCCAGTTGCCAGCAATCATCGGTACGCGCATCACGCACCTCCTTAAGCGCCGAATTTAGCCAGTTTTAGAGCGTGAGCCATGGCTAAAGGCATAATTTGAGTGGCGGGGAATCGTCCCAGCCCTCCCGAAATACAGGCCGACTCGGAGAACTCGTCTACCCTATCAGGGCGGCACCATTTAGAACAAAGAACTACGGGCAGCGGGTGCCAGCTGTGGCCCTTGATTGTGGCGGGTGTAGAATGGTCGCCCGTGACCACGATAACATCGGGTTTGAGGCCGGTCAGTACGGGAATTGACTTATCCGCCTCTTCGATGAGTTTGGTCTTACGCTCGAAGTCGCCGTCCTCGCCGGTGGAATCGGTCTTTTTCACATGCAAGAAGAAGAAATCGTAGGCGTTATAGTTTTCTTTGAGGGTCGCCATTTCCTCGGCGATAGTCGCGCCCGTATCCAAAACCTGCATGCCGACCAGCTTAGCCAGCCCGCGATACATGGGGTAGGCGGCAACAGCCGCCGGCTTTAATTTATAAACTTCGGGCATGGTGGGAAGCTGGGGGCGTTGGGAGAAACCGCGCAGCAGCAGCATGTTGGCGGGGTGGTGTTTGTCCAGTATAGCCCTGGCCTGTTCCACGAATTTATTTGCCACCACTGCCATCGGTTTAGCCTTAGGGTTCAGGGCAATAACCGCTTTTGGCGCCACGCCTGCCTGCTGGGGGTCGGAGTCGCTGACATCGGGGGCTAAGCCCTTTCCCTGAAAGACGATGACGAAGCGGTGTTCCCTGACGGGCAGGACGGAGAGCTTGACGCCGTCTATAACCAGTCCACTGAGCAGCCGGCATAGCTCGGCGCACTTTTCGGTGGGGATGCGCCCCGCCCGGCGGTCGGTGATTAATCCCTTGTCGTCCACGGTGCAAAAGTTGCCCCGGGCAGCTATATCTTCGGGTTTAAGGGCGAAATCGATACCCACCGCCTCCACCACCCCCCGCCCGATGTTGAATTCGACCGGGTCGTAGCCGAACAACGCCAGGTGGCCGGGGGTGCTGCCCGGAGTTATTCCCGGGCTTATGGGGTCGGTCAGGCCGCAGATACCCGCGGCGGCCAGCTTATCCAGGTTGGGGGTTTGGGCTGTTTCCAGCTCGGTCTTGCCGGTCTTGGGGTGGGGCAGCCCGCCCAGGCCGTCAATGACCAGCAATACGATTTTGGTGGGGGAGGGTCGGGCCAGTCCCCTGATTAGCTCTAAACTATCCATCGCCGTTAGCCCTCCTTGTTGAGTAGTGCCTCGACACCGGGCAGTTTTTCGCCGCTCAAAAAGCGAAGGGAAGCCCCACCCCCGGTGGAGACGAAGGTCATCTTATCGGCCAGTTTCATGGCGGTCACTATCTCGGCGGTAGAGCCGCCCCCGATTATGGTCGTCGCCTTAAGTCCGGCTAAGAGTTTAGCTATAGCCTGCGTGCCCCGAGCGAATTGGGCTATTTCGCACACGCCCATAGGCCCGTTCCAGAAGATTGTCTGGCAGCAGCGCAGTTCCCGGGAAAAACTATCGATGGTCCGGGGACCAATATCCACGATTCTCCACTGCGGTGGTATTTTCTCTACCGCTACTACATTATACTCGGATTCGGCCCTCACTTCAGCGGCGGCAACCACGTCGACGGGTAGAATCAGGGGCAGTTTCCGCTCGGCGGCTTGCTGCATAAGCTTGGCGGCAAGGTCAAGCTTGTCGTTTTCCACCAGAGACAGGCCTACCTCATAGCCCTTAGCCTTTAAGAAGGTAGCCGCCATACCGCCGCCGATGAGAAGACAGTCTACCTTATCCATAGTGTTTTCCAACGCTTTTATTTTATCACTAACCTTAGCGCCGCCGGCAAGCTCGGCGAAGGGGTGGCTGGGATTGGCCAAAAGTCCCTCCAGCACCTTGATTTCCTTCTCCACGAGCAGCCCGGCTACCGCCGGCAGGTAACGGGCGATGCCCACTATGGAGGCATGAGAGCGATGACAGGCGCCGAAGGCGTCGTTTACATAGATATCGGCCAAGCGCGCCAGTGTTTGGGCGAAGGCATTGTCGTTGGCTTCTTCCTGAGGGTGGAAGCGGATATTCTCCAGGAGCAGGACTTCGCCCGGCTTTAATGCCGCCACCGCCCTATCGACTTCGGGGCCGATACCGTCGTTAGCCACTATCACTTTCTGTCCTAAAATCTGTGACAGGCGCCGGGCGACGATAGTCAGCCGGAGCTTTTCCACCACCTTGCCCTTGGGGCGGCCCAGGTGGGAGCAGAGGATAACCCTGGCTCCCCGCTCGGCAAGGTATTTGATGGTGGGCAGCGTCGCCTGGATACGGCTGTCATCGGTAATGAACCCGTTATTGCCGCCCAGGGGCACATTAAAATCAGCCCTGACCAGGACCTTTTTGCCGGCAACATCTATGTCCCTGATGGTCAGCTTATCCATGCTTTCTCCCTAGCCATATTTAAAAACAAACATCAGGTGTTTAAGCTGGCACCTGATGTTTTGAAGCCTGGCTTTTGTTCATAAGCAAAGCTTTATCTCCGGTACTGATAGCTGGGAAGTAGTTCTAAAACCTGCTTGGTTATTCCTTCGGTATCGAGCCCGTATTTGGCGCGGAGAATAGCCTGGCTGCCATGCTCGACAAACTCATCGGGGATGCCGATGATTTTGAGCTGAACACCACTGATACCCGATTGTTGCAGCAGCTCGGCGACGCCGCTGCCGAAGCCACCCTTGATGGTATTCTCTTCAATAGTGACCAGCCGCTTGATGCGGCCGGCTAGTTCTATAATAAGCCCGGAATCCAGCGGCTTGGCAAAGCGGGCGTTAACCACCGTCGCCTCGATACCCTTCTTGGACAGCTCTTTGGCTGCCTCCAGCGCCGGCGTTACCATAGTGCCGATAGCCACTAGGGCGACATCCTCGCCGTCCCTCAGTATTTCGCCTTTGCCGATGGGAAGCTCGTGAAGCGTCGGCTCTAAATCCACCCCTACCCCGGAGCCGCGGGGGTATCTTATCGCCATGGGGTGGTTCGTCTTCATCGCAGTGTAGAGCAGGTGTTGGAGTTCGTTCTCGTCCTTTGGAGCGGCGATTATCAGATTGGGGATGAGCATCAGATAGGAGATATCGAAGGTTCCCTGGTGGGTCTTGCCGTCGTCGCCGACAATGCCGCTGCGGTCGATGGCGAAGATAACCGGCAGGTCCTGAAGACAAACATCGTGTATTACCTGGTCGAAGGCGCGCTGGAGGAAGGTAGAGTATATCGCCACGATAGGCTTGAAGCCCTGTGTCGCCAGCCCGGCGGCAAAGGTAACGGCGTGTTGTTCGCAGATGCCCACGTCGAAGACCCGCTTGGGAAATTCAGCCTCGACTATGCTCAGGCAATCTCCCTCGGGCATGGCCGGAGTGACCGCCACCAGTTTCGGGTTTTCCTTTGCCAGGCGTAAAATGGTCTGGGCGAACACCTCGCTGTAGCTGGGTATCGCCCGGGCGGGAGCGCCTTTAGCCGACACGCCGTGAAAGTAGACGGCGTCGCCCTCGGCGGGGAGATAGCCCTTGCCCTTGGTGGTGATGACATGGATAAGGGTCGGCTCGTCGCGGTAGTCACGTGCCCGAGCCAGCGCTTTTTCCAGCTCTTTTATGTTGTGGCCGTCGATGGGCCCCATGTAGGCGAAGCCGAGTTCCTCCCAGAGCACGGTGGGGATAATCAAGCCCCGGAAGCCTTTTATGAGCCGCTGGCCCGCCTGCCATATCTTTCTGCCCCAGGGGAAAAACGACAGCACTCTGCGGCTCTCCTCCTCCGCCCAGCGATAACGGTAGTCAAAGCGTATCCGGCTCAGGAGCTTGGCGATGGAGCCGACGGTGGGCGAAATCGACATCCCATTATCGTTGAGAACCACACATACCCTTGAGCCCAGGTGGCCTACCTGGTTTAGAGCCTCGAGAGCCATGCCCCCGGTTATAGCCCCGTCACCGATAATAGCCACCACGTTGTAGTCATCTTCGGCGAGGTCGCGGGCGATAGCCATGCCCAGGGCGGCGGAAACCGAGGTGCTGGCGTGGCCGGCGCCAAAGGGGTCGTGTTCGCTTTCGCTGCGGTTAGTAAAGCCGGATAGACCGCCGTACTGGCGGATGGTGCTAAAGCGCTCTCTCCGTCCGGTAAGCAGCTTGTGAACGTAGCTCTGGTGCCCCACGTCCCAGATAATCTTGTCGCGCGGGCTGTCGAAGACCCGATGCAAAGCGATGGTAAGCTCAACCGCTCCCAGGTTGGAAGCGAGGTGGCCTCCGTTGGCACTGACTATAGTCACCAACTCCTGCCTGATTTCGGCAGCCAGTTGCACCAGCTCTTCTTTCGCCAGCCCTTTTAGGTCGGCGGGGCCATCTATTTTATCTAATAGTCTCAGCGTTATTATCCTGACCCGTCAGATTGGGGGGCCGACTTCATACTAGCAATGTGGCGGGATGATTGTCAAGCAATAACTGCCTTGACCTTTGCTGGCGCTCGTGCTAAATTTTAGTGGTTAACGGCGTGTCCCTGTAGCTCAGCTGGATAGAGCGGCTGCCTTCTAAGCAGCGGGTCGTGGGTTCGAATCCCGCCAGGGACGCTTACTCCAGCTGCAAATTGAGATTATCTACCCTCCGAGTCCCGGCTAAACCCCGGGATTTTTGTTTTAAAGAGCTGCTGCGCCGGCGCTGATTGTCGGAGAGGCAAAGAGGTTAATCGGCGCCCATCTACATCTATTAAGATATAGACAGCATTCAGCTAATGTGTTAGACTTTCACAAAAATAGAGAAGGGGGAAACATGAAACGTCTTTTTTGGGTTATCTTGATTGGGCTTCTGCTACTGGCCATAGTGCCCGGCTGCAGCCAGGGAGAAGCCAAAATCCGTATCGCCACCGATGCTACCTGGCCACCATTCGAGTATGTCGATGAAGAAACTATGGAGATTGTAGGGTTCGATATTGATTTATTCAACGCCATCGCCGAGAAAGCAGACCTCAATATCGAGTTTCTCAACGTAGCCTGGGATCCGCTACTGGCCGGAATAGCCCAGTGCCAGTATGACGCCGCCATCTCGTCCATTACCATCACGCCCGAGCGGGCGGAGGCAATGCTCTTCTCCGACCCCTATTTTGAGGCCGGGCAGCTGGTCACGGTGCGCATCGACAACACCGACATCACCTGCAGTGCTGACCTGGCCGGCAAGACCGCCGGGGCGCAGATTGGGACCACCGGTTCTTTCGAGATAGAGAAGATAGATGGCGCCACTCTCAAGACATATGACGACATCGGCCTGGCTTTCCAGGATTTGATGAACGGGCAGATTGATGCTATTGTCGCCGATAGCCCTTTGACCCTGGGCTATGTAAACAGTAATCCCGATAAAATTAAAACAGTAGGCGGAATGTTAACCAGCGAATCTTACGGAATCGCCGTATGCAAGGACAATCCGGAGCTACTGGCCGCAATCAACGCGGGGCTGGCCGAAGTTAAAGCCGAAGGTATTATCGACGAGCTGATTGACGAATGGAGTAGCTGGTGGGTGACTAACTGAAGGCATATCGGTGAGGTCGTGGGGGGTAGGGTATATAACTAATCTCAAGGGGTCTAATGGCAGAAAAACCGGAAACTAGCCCCGGCGGGAGTAAGCTGCTTTACTCTCCTGGCGGTGGGCCAGTCAGACGCATCGACCCGTGGTGGGGTCTGGTAGTTTTGGTGGTGGTGGTGGCGGTGGTCCTGGTTACGGTATGGTCCAACCCGTTTTGGAACATCCTGGTCTTTGTACGCGGCGGTATTATCGTAACTGTCACCATCACGGTTATTTCGTTTATCCTTATCATGATATTGGGCTTGCTGGGGGGATTGGGGCGGCTATCACGGAACCCTGCCCTTCGCGGCGTTGCCTCACTCTACGTTGAACTAGTTCGAGGAGTTCCCCTCCTCGTCCAGCTAATCTGGTGGTATTTTGCCTTCCCGGTAATGATTCAGACGGTTGGAAAATGGCTTAACTTCTCTTTTATGATTGAGTATCAGGCCAATCCGATCGTTACCGCCATTATCGGCCTGACCATCTGCTACGGAGCTTATATGAGCGAGATCTACCGGGCTGGTATTCAGAGCATCCCCAAAGGCCAGATGGAAGCGGCACGCAGCCTGGGCATGACTCATTTTCAGGCGATGCGCCACATAATTTTACCCCAATCGATCCGCGTGATTTTGCCCCCGGTGGGCAACGAGTTTATTGCCCTGCTCAAAGACTCGTCCCTGGTCAGCGTGGTGGCCGTGGCCGACCTAACGCGGCGAGGACGCGAGTTCATGTCCACACACTTCAACCCCATAGAGGTTTGGACAATGGTCGCCCTGATATACCTGGTAATGACCCTGCTTTCGGCTCGTGGCGTATCCTGGCTTGAGAAAAAGAACCGTTTCGAAGAATAGAGATAATGGAACCGATAATTCATATAGAGAATGTTCATAAGCACTTCGGCAGAGTTCATGCTCTGCGAGGAATAAGCCTGGATGTGTATAAGGGCGAGGTCGTCGTGATTATCGGCCCTTCCGGGTCGGGCAAATCCACCTTGCTGCGCTGTATAAACCATCTTGAGGAATATAACGAAGGCAGAATCGTGGTAGACGGTATCCCGCTGGATGATACCAAGAATATCAATATCGTTCGTCAGGAAATCGGGATGGTGTTTCAGTCGTTTAATCTGTTTTCGCACCTCAAGGTAATCGACAACCTGGCACTTGCGCAGCGCATTGTGCGTCGACGCACCCGAGAGGAAGCCGAGAAAATCGCTACGGACCTGTTGGCTAAAGTAGGCATTCCGGATAAAGCCCAGGCTTACCCCGTCCAACTTTCCGGGGGACAGCAGCAACGTGTGGCTATTGCGCGAGCCCTGGCAATGAATCCCAAAATCATGCTGTTCGATGAGCCGACCAGCGCCCTTGACCCGGAGATGATTAAAGAGGTTTTAGACGTGATGGCGGCCCTGGCTAAAGAAGGAATGACCATGGTTGTAGTTTCACATGAGATGGGATTTGCTCGCGCTGCTGGCGACCGCATGATTCTGATGGACGAGGGGCTGATTGTTGAGGAAGCCACTCCGGATAAGTTGTTAACCTCCAGCAACAAACGCACCAAGCTATTCCTGAGCAAGGTCTTGCACCTGTAAATGGTCGGTACAGCGGGGCATAAAGCCCTCCAGGGATGCCAAAAATCACCCTACTGCCGGGCTGGATTTACTGTCCCCTTGATCGCAGCCAGGCGATGGGTTTTAGCCTGATTCGGGGGGCTGTCTTTAGCTCGTCGAAGTGTTTGAGAGCCAGCAGCGCCAGCACGCCCAGCATAAAGAATGTTTCCCAGGAGCCTCCCCGCGTAACCAGCACGTATGCCGCTGAAGCCGCGGCGCCGAATATGACTATCCAGGCGTCGACGGCGATAAAGAGGAAACCCAGGAACATAGCGCCGGCCAGGACGAACAGTATATCGTGTTGGGGCAGAGCCAGTATAACACCGAAGGTGACGGCTATCGCCTTGCCCCCTTTTAGTTGAAGTATCGGGGAAAAGGCGTGTCCCAGTATGGCGCTCATGGCTACCCCCAGGACAGCGGCTTCGGGGAGTTCAAAGAATGAGTGAGCCAGGAAAACGAAGGGCACACCCTTGGCGGTATCCAGAAACACCGCCAGGAAACCCGCCTTGCGCCCCCCTGCCCGGAAGACATTAGCGCGGCTCCGGGGTTGCCGTCTC
>DATKYX010000017.1:0-8290 GCA_035528255.1 Dehalococcoidales bacterium
TAGACCCCTATATACCTCTTATTTTGGGGGTGTTTAAGAGGGGGCAAAGCCCCCTCTTAACCTTAAAGGGCGGTGGGCGGGAAAAGATAAAATCGGGGTGGGAGAGGGAAAACCTCCCTTTACAACCCAAGGTTAATACTGTATTCTACCCTTGAGAAAATGTTGTATCAGGCACCGCGCGGAACCTCGGATATCCTGCCCGATGAGCAGGCTTACTGGCGCTTCATCGAGCAAAGAGCGGCGGAAAGTGCCCAGCTCTACGGCTACGAGCGCATCGACACCCCCGCCTTCGAGGACACCAAGCTCTTCAGCCGCAGCGTCGGCGAGGACACCGACATCGTCACCAAGGAGATGTACACCTTCGAGGACCGGGGGAGCAGCTCGCTGACGCTGAGACCGGAGGGCACGGCCTCGGTCTGCCGCGCCTACCTGGAGCACGGCATGCACAACCAGCCCCAGCCGGTTAAGCTCTATTACATCGCCTCTATCTTCAGGTACGAGAGACCGCAGGCGGGGCGGTTCCGCCAGCACTACCAGTTCGGCTACGAGGCTATCGGCGACGGAGGCCCCGCCCTCGACGGCGAGGTCATCGACATGGCCTGGCGGTTTTTCGCCGCCATGCGATTGAGCCGCCTGACGCTGCACCTGAACAGCATCGGCTGCAAGCAGTGCCGCCCCAACTACGTGGACGAGCTCAAAAGCTACTACGTGGGGCACGCGCTGGAGCTTTGCCCCGAGTGCCAGACCCGCTTGAAGCGGAACCCTTTGCGGCTGCTCGATTGCAAGCAGGCGGGCTGCCAGAAAGTAGCCGACTCGGCGCCCAGTAGCGTGGACTACCTCTGCGCCGAGTGCGCCGACCACTTCAATCAGCTGAAGAGATACCTGGAACTGCTCAAGTTGCCCTTTAACGTCAACCACCGGCTGGTGCGGGGGCTGGACTACTACACGCGCACGGTCTTCGAGATTCAGCCCGAGACGGCGGGCTCCCAGAGCACGCTGGCCGGCGGGGGGCGCTACGACGACCTCATCGGGGAGATGGGGGGCCGGCCGACACCGGCTATCGGCTTCGCCGCGGGCATGGAGCGGCTGATTCTTAACCTTAAAGAGCAGGGCGTGGCCATACCGCCGCTGCCCAAACCCAAAGTTTTTATCGCCTTCCTGGGCGATGAAGCTAAAGAGGCGGCGGCCAGGCTGGCCGCCGGGCTGAGGGGGGCGGGGGTGGGGGTAATCTCAGCTATGGGGGATAAGAGCCTCAAGGCGCAGCTGCGGCAGGCCAACAGCCTGGGCGTGCGCTACGCGGTGATCATCGGGGAGGAGGAGGTCAGGGCGGGGACGGTAATGCTGCGGGACATGGCCAGCGCCGAGCAGAAAAGCGTGGCGGCGGGCGAGTTGGCGGCGTTTCTCAAGTAGCTTTATCAGCTTCACTTCACGGCTAAATTATGCTATAATTAATATATATGGCTGCCTTGCTTTTATTCGAAACCGCCTGCAGTTGGGTAGCCCCTTCTTCTTTAGTAAGCTACTCAGGTTTTCATCTTCCCTGACTACCGATAACGGAGTAAAGGACGTCTATGACTCAGGATAAATCATCAGCCAAACCCAAAGCCAACGACTACGGGGCGAAGGACATCCAGGTACTGGAGGGGCGGGAGGCAGTGCGCCGCCGCCCCGGCATGTACATCGGCAGCACCGACCAGCGCGGGCTGCACCACCTGGTCTATGAAATCACCTACAACAGCATCGACGAAGCCATGGCCGGCTTTTGCACCAACATCTGGGTGACCCTCGGCAAGGATAACGTCATCAAGGTGGAGGATAACGGGCGGGGCATCCCCGTGGACATTCACCCCGCGACCAAGCTCACCGCCCTGGAGACGGTAATGACCGTCCTCCACGCCGGCGCCAAGTTCGGCGGGCATACCTATGTGGTTTCGGGGGGCCTGCACGGGGTGGGGGCCTCGGTGGTCAACGCCCTTTCTTCCTGGCTTACCGCTAACGTCCGGCGCGACGGCAAGCTCTACCAGCAGGAATACAAGAAGGGCATACCCAGCGGGGCGGTGGAGGTTGTCGGCGAAGCCAGCAACAACGGCACCACTATCACCTTCCTCCCCGATAAAACCATCTTCGGCGATTCCAAGTGCGATTTCAACACCATCAGCGAGCACCTGCGCGAACTGGCTTACCTGAACAAGGGGCTGGAGATATGCATCCGGGACGAGAGGAAGGACGAGGAGAGGACTTTCTACTTCGAGGGGGGCATCACCGGCTTCGTCCGCCACCTTAACCGCAACCGGGTAGTGCGCCACCGCCTGCCTATCTATATTTTTAAAACCGTTAACGGCACCATCGTCGAAGCCGCCCTGCAGTATAACGACGGCTTTTCCGAGTCTTCTTTCAGTTTCGCCAACTGCGTCAATACCGTCGACGGCGGCACTCACCTTACCGGCTTCCGCTCGGCGTTAACCAGGGTCTTAAACGACTATGCCCGCAAGAACAAGTTTCTCAAGGACGACGAGGCCAACCTCATCGGGGAGGATGTCAGGGAGGGGCTTACCGCCATCATCAGCGTCAAGCTGGCCGAGCCCCAGTTCGAGGGGCAGACCAAGGGCAAGCTGGGCAACCCCGAGACAAAGAGCCACGTGGAGAGCGCCGTGGGGGAAGGATTAGCCCTCTATTTCGAGGAGCACCCCGACGACGCCAAGAAAATAATGGAGAAGTGCCTGCTCGCCGCCAAGGGGCGGGAAGCCGCCCGCAAGGCGCGGGATTTAATCGTCAAGCGGGGCAGCCTGGAGACAGCCACCCTGCCCGGCAAGCTCGCCGATTGCTCGGAGAGAGAGGCGGCCCACTGCGAGCTTTATATCGTGGAGGGGCCTTCGGCGGGGGGCTCGGCTAAAGAGGGGCGGAACCGTCGCTTCCAGGCCATCCTGCCGCTGAGGGGTAAAATCCTCAACGTGGAGAAGGCGCCCCCGGACAAGATGCTCTCCCACGAAGAAATCAGGGCTATCATCACGGCGCTGGGGGCGGGCATCGACGACGAGTTCGACCCGGCCAAGCTGCGCTACCACCGCGTTATCCTGATGACGGACGCCGACGTGGACGGCTCTCACATCCGCACCCTGCTGCTGACCTTTTTCTTCCGCCACATGGCCGAGCTCATCAACAACGGCTATCTTTATATCGCCCAGCCGCCGCTCTACCGCATTAAGGCGGGCAAGCAACACCATTGGGTCTATTCCGACCCGGAGAAGGAGGCGGTGCTGCTGGGGCTGAAGGATAGCCGGAAGGTGGAGGTCCAGCGCTATAAGGGCCTGGGCGAAATGTCCGCCGAGCAGCTCTGGGACACCACCATGAACCCCGAAACGCGCACCCTGCTACAGGTAAGAGTGGAGGACGCCGCCAAAGCCGACTACATCTTTCATATGCTGATGGGGGACGAGGTACCGCCGCGCAAGGCTTTCATCCAGGCGCACGCCAAGAGCGTCAAGAACCTGGACGTTTAATCTTTTCCCTTCGCATACAATCCGTGCTCTTTGATGTATCTCTCTACCGGCGCGGGGACAAACTCGCCGATGGATTGACCTTGAGCTACCCGCTGCCTGATTTCCGAGGCGTTAACATCTACCCGCGGCCTGTCGAAGAGGATGACCCTTTCCGTTATGCCGGGCAGCTCTTTTTCCAGGGCGGGGAGGTCGGGGAGGGGGAAGTCGACGCGGGGGACCGCCACCAGGCGGCACATCTCTATCAGCCTCTCAGGCTGGTGCCAGCGGGGGAGCTGGTTTAGGTTATCCCAGCCCAGAATAAAGAATATCTCGTCGCCTTCGCCGAGCCGGGAGCGGAGCTGGGCGATGGTATCGGCGGTATAGGTGGGGCCGCTGCGCTCTATCTCCATGGTGGAGAGCTTGAAGCGGGGGTTACCGCTAATGCCCAGGCGCACCATCTCCAGCCGGTGCGGGAGCGGTGAGATAGCGCCGGCGTTATTGAGCTTGAGCCAAGGCTGGCCCGCGGGCATGAACAATATGCGGGGCAGGTCTAACCTGGCCACGGCTTCTTCAGCCACCTTGAGGTGCCCGATGTGGATGGGGTCGAAGGTGCCCCCCAGTACCCCGATATTCATAACGCCGGTATTTCCCTTCTATATTGACTAAGGCCTGGGTTGAGGCCGGAAAATCTTCTTTCTCTTGGCCGGCTCGGGTCTTGGCGCCGACTGTAGTATCTTGGCCGTGGCCGCCATCAGCTCGGGGATGCCCTCGCCGCTGACCGCCGAGACGAAAAAGACGGGAGTGCCGATAGCGGCGAAGCTTTCTTCAAGTTCCTCCCGCCTTTCTTTGACCTGAGCTAAGTCGAGCTTGTTGACCGCCACCAGCTGCGGTCTCTGGGCCAGCGCCGAGTCGAAGAGGCTGAGCTCAATGTTCACCTGAGCCATATCCTCCGCGGGCGCGGGCGAGCCGCCGTCGAGCAAATGGATGAGCGCCCGGGTGCGCACGATGTGGCGCAGGAAGTCGTGCCCCAGCCCCTTGCCCAGGTGGGCGCCTTCAATCAGCCCGGGAATCTCGGCCACGACAAAGCTCTGCCGCCCAACCTCGACCATCCCCAGCACCGGCTCCAGCGTGGTGAAGGGGTAGCTGGCGATGCGGGGCTTAGCCGCCGAGACCGCCGCCAGCAGCGTTGACTTGCCCACATTAGGATAACCGATAACGCCGACATCGGCAATGAGCTTGAGCTCCAGTATCAGGGAATACTCTTCGCCTTCCGTGCCCTCCTCGGCGGTCTGAGGCGCTTGGTTGGTCGAAGTGGCGAAACGGGCGTTGCCCCGCCCCCCCTTGCCCCCCTTAGCCACCACCACCGACTGGCCGACCCGGTCCAGGTCGGCGATAAGGCTCTCGCCGTCAATCTGAGACTTATAGCTGACCACGGTTCCCGCGGGCACGGTCAGGGTCAGGCTTCCCCCCTTCCGGCCGTACTTGTCCTTGCCCCCGCCGTTCTTGCCGCTAGCCGCTTTGAAGTGCCGCTTTCGCCGAAAAGCCCTCAGGCTCGACGCCGAACGGTCGGCCAGGACAACGACATCGCCACCGTCACCGCCGTCACCGCCGTCGGGGCCGCCGAAGGGGACAAACTTTTCGTGGCGGAAGCTGACGATACCGTTACCGCCGTCACCCGCCTTAACCGTTATCTCGATACGGTCGAACATATCCCTGTCCTTAAAGGTTCTATCAACACTTTAACCGGCTTATTAAGATTACTTTAGTTAAATAATAGATGTCTATGGCTAATAACACTAATTATAATACCATCTATGGCTGGTGACCAGTTTTGAAGGTTAGGACGGGCGGAAAAGGGGTGAAATCGAGACTGGGGGACGGGGGAGATATCCCCGAAAAGGAATGAGTATCCACAAGGGTTGTTGTTTCCAGCCATGGGGGCTGTTTACCGACGGTGGACGGGTGGTGGGGAGGCGGTTATCTGGTGGGGGAAAAGCCCTGACGGATGTCGAGGACCTTGCGCCGGAGGTAGGGGTCGTTATCTATTCCGGCGGCTATCTTCTGGACGGCGTGGGTGACCGTGGAGTGGTCGCGTTTGCCGAACTCCAGCCCGATCTGGGCCAGCGAGCAGCTGGTGCCCTCTTTGAGCAGGTACATGGCGAGCTGGCGGGCCAGGGCGGTGGTGCGGTCGCGCTTGCGTCCCCTGAGGTCGTCGGGGGTGAGCTGGAAGCTCTGGGCCACGGCTGTTATCACGGCGTCGGGGGTGACGGGGGCGCTCTTGGGCCCCTTGCCGGCGATGTCCTCCAGCGCCCGGGCGGCCAGTTCCGGGGTGAGCAGCGCCTGGAAGAGGCGGGCGTAGGCGATGGCGCGGTGCAGGGAGCCTTCTAATTCCCTTATGTTCTGCCGGATGCGCCGGGCGATGAATTCCAGTACATCCAGGGGCACCTCGGTCTTTTCCTGCTCGGCCTTAGCCTGCAGGATGGCCAGGCGGGTGTCGAAGTCGGGGGGTTTAATGTCGGCCACCAGGCCCCACTCGAAGCGCGAGCAGAGGCGGGCGCCGAGGCGGGGCATGGACTTAGGCGGGCAGTCGCTGGTCATGACAATCTGGCGGTTGGCGTTGTGCAGCTCGTTGAAGGTGTGGAAGAAGCTCTCCTCGGTCTGCTCCTTGCCGCTGATGAACTGGATGTCATCTATCAACAATATATCAACAGTGCGGAACTTGCTGCGGAACTCCTCGGTGCTCCTCTCCCTGACGGCGCTGACGAACTCGTTGGTGAACTGCTCGGCGCTGACGTAGAGCGCGCGGAAGTCGTTGGCGCGGGCGGCGTGGTAAACGGCGTGCAGCAGGTGGGTCTTGCCCAGCCCCACCCCGCCGTAGAGGAAGAGGGGGTTGTAGCCGTGCCCGGGGTTTTCGGCGGCGCCGAGCGCGGCGGCGTAAGCTAGGCGGTTGTTATCGCTGACAACGAAGGAATCGAAGGTGTAGCGGGCCTGGCCCGCGGGCCGGGTGGTGGGGGCGGAGGCCGTGGTCTCCCGCGCCGAGGCTACCCGGAAGGCGACCTTGACATCGGGGCGGGTAAGCCCGATGAGGGTCTTTTCGATGAGGGAGCGCTGGTTCTGGTTGAGGTATTCGGCGACAAAGGCGTTGGGCACGCCGACGACGAACTGGTCGCCTTCATAGCTTAAGCCCGTGGTCTTTTCCAGCCAGGTGCGGTAGTAGGAGCGGGTGACCTGAACCTGTAGTTCACCCAAAGCGGCTTCCCAGATTTCGTGAGCTGAAATAGCTCCCATGCGGTCCCCTGCCTCTCGTTAAGGTTAGTCGCTTCAGGTTTGTTTAAAAGAAGCCTGCAGCTTGGGCAGGCAGAAAGTAGCCCGGTCCGGATAGAGAAAAGGTGGCGAAGTCGGTGGCGTAATGTAAGTGATATTTTGGTGATATATTGATATATAGAATAGATGGTCGGGTCGGAGGATGGCAAACTTTTTGCGGGTGGTTGGGAGGGGGTTGGGTGGCTTGGGTCCTCTTGGAAGGTCTGTCAGGCTTTGTTTTTCTCTTGATATTGACGGGATAGCCATAAACCGAAAACTTGTTGCCCGAAAGTTTTAGTGTTAGAATTTTAGCCCGTGGAGGCTTAAGTTGAGAGTTGTTTTTATGGGCAGTCCCCGTTTCGCCGTCCCCTCCCTGGAATACCTCGCGACCGCCGGCTACGAGCTGGCGGCGGTCTATACCCAGCCCGATAGAACGGGGGGGCGGGGGCGCGCTCTGGCGGTTTTGCCGGTGAAAGAGGCTGCCTCGGCCTTAGGGCTGACGGTGGTGCAGCCCCAGAGTCTCAAGGCGCCCGATGCCGTTAAGCAACTGGCCGGCTTTAAGCCCGATATTATCGTGGTGGCCGCCTTCGGGCAGCTTTTGCCGAAAGCGGTGCTGGAGCTGCCGCGACTGGGCTGCCTTAACGTCCACCCCTCGCTTTTGCCCCGATTCCGGGGGGCTTCGCCGGTGGCGGCGGCGATTTTAGCCGGCGACGAATTCAGCGGGGTCAGTATCATGTTCCTCGACGAGGGCATGGACAGCGGGCCGGTCTTTAGCCGGGCGCAGATACCCGTGGCCGATAGCGATAGCACCGCCTCGCTGGGCGACAAGCTCTCCATAGTCGGGGCGGGGCTGCTGGGTGAGGTATTGGTGGGGTGGACGGGGGGGGAGCTTAAACCTCACCCCCAGGACGGAACCAAGGCGACTTACTGTCAACCCATAACTAAAGACGAGGGTGAAATCGACTGGCGCCTGCCGGCTGTCGCGATATGGCGGCGGGTGCGCGCCTTTTACCCCTGGCCGGGGTGTTTCACCCGCTGGCGGGGGAAGACGCTTAAGATTATCGAGGCGATGCCTTCGACTGCGGGGACGCGCGCTAAAGCGGGGGAGGTGGTGGCATTGGACTCAGGAGGCTTCGGAGTCGGCACGGGCGATGGCGTCCTTAGTGTCCTCAGGGTGCAGTTAGAAGGAAAGCAGGTGCTGTCCGCCGCCGAGTTCTTGAGGGGGCAGCGCGGCTTTATCGGGGCGGTTTTGCCATCGAATTAACGAGGAGGTCACCTTGTCCCAACCCGAAGATTTGAGCCGGTTCGACGCCCTGGTCGAGATTATCGCCACCCTTAGGGCGCCCGACGGCTGCCCCTGGGACCGCAAGCAGACGCACGCCTCGTTGCGGGCGAGCCTGCTCTCGGAGTGCTACGAAGTGCTGGCGGCGCTGGACGAGGGCGACGCCGGGAAGCTGCGCGACGAGCTGGGCGACCTGCTTTTGCAGATTGTGCTCCAGGCCCAGATT
>DATKYX010000018.1:0-9833 GCA_035528255.1 Dehalococcoidales bacterium
GGCCGGTTGCGCAGGATGCCGTTGAATATGGAGGCGATGACGTGTAAGTACCGGGTGTAAGGGATGATGGCCAGAACGAAGACCACGGTAAGCCAGTGTGCCCAGAGTAAGCCGAGGTACCAGCCCTCGGTGGCCGGACCGACGGTGAACAGGTTACTGAGCCAGGCGCTCACCGGGGGCAGCAGGGTATGCCCCAGCTCAGCCGGCGGGTGTCCCAGCGTAATCTTGGTAGCTATTTCAAATAAGTATGTCACCGGGTGGGTTAGCACGGATAGGAGGATAATCATGGCCTCGGTGGTCTGTTCTCCCTTGAGCCGGTCGGGCCTGATGACATAGCGTCTGATAATACCCCAGAAGGCGCCGGCGAAGATGAAGACCGCCATGAAGTCCATTACCCAGACCGAGTAAAAATAAAACTGGGTATCTTCCAGTCCCACCAGGCCCAGGCCTTCCGTTAAGATGATGAAGAAGAAATAGAAAACGACGGAGACAAAGAAACCCCATACCATCAGGGCATGACCTAACGGCGCCCGGTCCTTCAGCCGGAAATTCTTGAGCTGGCAGAGCTGGCTGAAAACATAGGCCATCGTATCCAGCAGCTCTCTAATCCGGCCTTTGGAAGTGGTTTCCTTCTGTCCCAGGAACATGTACTGCCAGAGCTGCCTGAGACGGTAGGCGAACAGCCCGAGGGTGATTAATAACACTCCCCAGAACAGTGCGTAAAATAAGGGCGTTCCTGGCATAAAGATATCCGCTGACATAATTTCTCCTATCCAGGTCCAATCAGGACATTAAGATTTAGAATGTTCTAGGATATTTTAGCGCAATCTGAGGACGGCGACAAATTTCCGGACTCAGTCCCTTCCCTTTTCGGGCTTTGCCCGCTGCTGACTTATCCAGGTTTCCCGGTCCCTGATGTCGCGGTCGAAGAGGAAGCGGTTGAGCAATAGCTCCCCCACTGGCACCGAGGCCGAAATCCGGGTGCGGCGTGGGGTCAGCCGCCTGATGACCATAATTAAGAACATGGCGACAAAGCCCAGGGTCATCTCCAGCGGCTCGCCGACCGCCCAGCTGACGATAGGCATAACCGCCACGGAGATGGCTATCCCCAGCGGTATGGCGCGGATGGTGAACAGGTTGGTAAGCATAATTGTCATGAAGGCTATCAGCGACCAGGGCACCAGCGGGGGGTCATTAACCAGGGGGACTATCAGCGCCACTCCCATGATGGTGGAAATGCCCCGGCCGCCGCTGAAGCGCAGGAAGACGGGCCAGTTGTGCCCGACAATGGCGGCGAGGCCGATGATTACCTGCTGGGTGAGGTCCAGCCCGACCAGGCTGGCTACCCAGACCGCGGGCATCGCCTTGAAGGTGTCGAAGAGGCCGGATATGACGGCTATCCAGCGGGCGCCGACCTTTATCAGGTTGGCGCCGCCGACATTACCGCTGCCGTGCTGCCTGAGGTCTATCCCTCGCGTCCACCGGGCGGCGATATAGGCGGTGGGAATGGCGCCCATGAGGTAGCCGCCGACCAGTAGCAGGATGAAGTTAACAACCATAAACTCTCCTCATAAGATAAGTTTGGGGTCTTTCTCTTTAGCCAGGGCGATGAGCCGCTCCGCCGCTTCCAGGGGGACGTCGGAGCCGCCGATGGGGGTCTCCTCGTCGGGCTCTATGCCGTGAAAGTCGCTGCCGCCCGTGGCGATGAGGTCGTGTTTTTGAGCCAGCGCCACCAGCCCCTCGACTTCTTCGTCACTGTAGTCGCCGTAGTAGGCTTCCATGCCCACCAGCCCCGCCGGCTTCAGCTCCGCTAGCAGCCCCTCGGGGTCTTCGGTGGTGAGGGGGTGAGCCAGCACGGGCAGGCCCCCGGCTCTGACGATTATAGCCACCGCCTCGGCGGGGAGCATCTTTTCCCGCTCGACGTAGGCGGGTTTGCCGTGCCCCAGGTATTTGTCGAATGCCTTTTTGAAAGAGGGCACATAGCCCTTTTCCAGCATAGCCCGGGCGATGTGGGGGCGGCCGATGGTGCTGGCGCCGGCTATCTCCAGGACGCGCTGCCAGCCGATATGGACGCCCAGGCCTGCCAGCTTAGCCACCATCTGTTCGGCCCGCCGCAGGCGGGAATCCTTAAATTCTTCCAGCTGGGCCAGCAGTTGGGGGTCGGCGTAGTCGAAAAAGTAGCCCAGAATATGCACCTCGCCCTGGGGGATGTCGGTGCTTATTTCGATGCCGGGTATGAAGATAAGATTGGGGAGGCGTTGCGCCGCCGCTTTGGCGGTGGCAATACCGTCCACGGTGTCGTGGTCGGTCAGGGCGATATAGGCCAGCCCCCGTTCCGCCGCTTCCCGAATGACTTCGGCGGGGGTGAGCCGGCCGTCGGAGGCGGTGGAGTGTACGTGGAGGTCGACCCGACCCAAGGCTAGTCCACCTCCCGGTAGATTCGTTCGATGCTCTTGGCCCGCCCCGTGTCGTCGACATCTACCATTACGGCGTTGAGGGCGGACTTGCCTTTGCCCACCGACAGGCGGTAGTGGATGCCGGTCAGGAAGCGCTGGATGACGGCATCGGCGTCGTCGCCGATAACCGAGTCTATGGGGCCGGTCATGCCGATGTCGGAGACATAGGCGGTGCCCCCTCTTAAAATCTGGGTGTCGATGGTGCCCACGTGGGTGTGGGTGCCGAGGACGGCGCTGACGCGCCCGTCCAGATATCGGCCCATAGCCACCTTTTCCGAGGTCGCCTCGGCGTGGAAATCGACGATGATAATGGGCTGTTTTAGTTTGCCGAGCAGCTTGTCCATAGCCTGGAAGGGGCAGTCGAAGTTGCCGATGAATGTCCGCCCCATTATATTGACCACAGCCACCTGCCCGATGACCATATAGCCCCGGCCCGGCACCCCGGGCGGGTAGTTCAGGGGGCGCACGATGGGCATCTGCCCCTCAAGATAGGGGAAGATTTCCTTTTGCGCCCATATGTGGTTGCCCGAGGTTATCACGTCGGTGCCGGCGTCGAGCAACTCCCGGGCGGTTTCCGGGGTCAGCCCGATGCCGCCGGCGGCGTTTTCGCCGTTGGCGATAACCAGGTTTATTCCGTATTTACGGCGGAGGTCGGGCAGGACGCGGCTTACCGCCTTCCGGCCCGGCTTGCCCACGATATCACCGATAGCTAATATCAGCACTTTTTACCTACTTAGCGTAATCTACGGCCCTGGTCTCCCGGAGCACGGTGACCTTGATTTGCCCCGGGTATTCCAGCCCTTCTTCTATCTTCTTGACGATGTCCCGAGCCAGCCTCATCGCGCCCAGGTCGTCGATCTCTTCGGGTTTGACCAGGATGCGGATTTCGCGGCCGGCCTGAATGGCATAGGACTTCTCCACGCCCTTGAAGTCGTTGGCGATGTCCTCCAGCTCCTTGAGGCGCTTGAGGTAGCGGTCCAGGGACTCGCGCCTGGCTCCGGGCCGGGCGCTGCTGATGGCGTCCGCCGCCGCCACGAGAAAGCCCCAGACGCTGGTACTATCGGTCTCGAAGTGGTGCTCGCCGACGCCCTGGACGACCTCGGGTGACTTATCCCACTGCTTGACCAGGTCGGCGCCGATAGCGGCGTGGGGACCTTCTACTTCTCTATCCACCGCTTTGCCGATGTCGTGTAGCAGCCCCGCCTTCTTGGCGATAGCCACATTGATGCCCAGTTCCCCGGCAATCATGCCCGCCAGGTGGGCGACCTCGAGGGAGTGGGTGAGCACGTTCTGCCCGTAGCTGGTGCGGAACTTGAGCCGGCCCAGCAGCTTGATTAGCTCGGGTCGCAACCCGTGCACACCGACCTGGTATGCCGCCTGCTCCCCCGCGTTCTGGATAGCCACATCTACCTCTTCTTTGGTCTTGGCTACCACCTCTTCGATGCGGGCGGGGTGGATGCGCCCGTCAGCGATGAGCTTGGTGAGAGCCAAGCGGGCAATCTCCCGCCGCACCGGGTCGAAGCTGGATAGGGTTACCGCTTCCGGGGTATCGTCGACGATGAGGTCGACGCCCGTTGCCTGCTCTAAAGCCCGTATGTTGCGCCCCTCGCGCCCGATAAGCCTCCCCTTCATCTCGTCGCTGGGGAGGGGGACGGCCGACACCGTTGTCTCCGCTACCACATCGGAGGCGCAGCGCTGTATCGCCTGGGAAAGAATGTCCTGGGCTTTCTTGTCGGCTTCCTCCCTGAAGTGAGTCTCCCATTCCCGCAGGCGCCGTGAGGTATCTTCTTCCATCTCGGCTTCTATGGCGTCGAGGAACAATTTTTTCGCCTCGGCGGTGGACATGCCCGAAACCAGCTCCAGTTGCTTGAGCTGTTTGGCCCTGATTTCATCCAGTTCGTCGCGGACAGCCGTTATCTCCTTTTCCTTATTGGTCAGGTTGCGCTCCCGCTGGTCTACGCCTTCCAGCTTGTGTTCCAGGGTTTCCGTCTTTTGCGACAGGCGGTTTTCCTGGCGTTGCAGCTCGGAGCGGCGTTCCCGGTAGTCGGCATCGGCCGCCGACCTCACCTTGTCGACTTCCCGTTTTGCCTCGTTGAGTGTTTTCTTGGCTTCTTCGGTGGCTTCGCTCTCTATTTTGGCTGCTTTTCTCTGCGCCAGTCGAATCTGGCGGTTGACCATCATCCTGCGGAAGAGGAAGATAGCCATGCCGCCGAAGACGACGCCGATGACGAAGCTGAAGAAAACAGCCAGTATTCCCGTCATTGTCATTTTAATCCCCCCTTATTTTTAACTTTTCCTCCCTCCGGGAATAGGCTACAGATAGATACTAACCAGTTTGCCCCTTTGGGGTCAAGGTAAGGGTTTATCTTTAACCTACTCCTTCACTTCCTCCCAGACCCTTTTTACGGTATTAATTATCACACCATAGCCGAAGCCGCGGCGCTTGAGATATTCGCCCAAGCGGCGGCGGAAGCCCTGATAGTCGGCAACGGGCAGGCTACGCGCCTTAGCTATTGCCGACTGGTAGGCGCTGGCTTCATCGTCGACGTCGGCTACCGCCTTCTCGATGACCTCGTCGGCGACGCCCTTTTGCCTGAGCTCGTGGCGGGTCAGCCACCGGCTGCGCGGACTGAAGGACTGGCGGTTTTCCTTCCAGAATTCGGCGAAAGCCAGGTCGTTCACCAGTCCCTGTTCTTTGAGCCTGGCTATAGCCGCTTCTATGCTATCGCCGCCGAAGCCGCGGCGGGCGAGCCTTTCCTTTAGCTCGGACTCGCTGCGCGGACGGTAGGCGAGGTAGCGGAGGGCGGCGTTAAAGCAGCGCTGGGACAGCTCGGAGCCCGCCAGCGATTCGATATCGCCCTCGGAAAGTTCCTGCCCAACCCGCAAGCCTTCTTTTACGGCGACGCCGGCTTCCAGGCTGAAGGCGAACTTGTCGTCTAAGAATATATTGACCCGCCTCTTTCTCCTCTTCCCCTCCCCAATGGCGGTGACCTTTTTCATCGCTTTTTCTACCCCTTTAAAAGACATAGGGCCAAGGCATTGCGCCTCAGCCCTATTATTATTCGTTTATATTTTAATTTGCTTTTAAGGGTTATGGGTGATGACGGCTGAGGCTCTGACCTGTTGCTCGATTTCCTCGGCAAGCTCGGGATTCTCTTTCAGGTAGTGTTTGGAGTTCTCCCTCCCCTGCCCCAGGCGAACATCACCATAGGAGAAAAAGGCACCGGACTTTTTGACTATCCCCAGCTCTACACCCATGTCGATAAGGTTGCCCTCTTTGCTTATGCCGTGGTCGAACATGATGTCAAATAGAGCCGTTTTGAAGGGAGGAGCGGTCTTATTCTTGACCACCTTGGCTCGCACCATGTTGCCGATGGCGACATCGCCCTGTTTCAGGGTTTCGATGCGCCTTAAGTCTATCCTCACCGAGCTGTAGAATTTGAGAGCCCTGCCCCCCGGCGTTACCTCGGGATTGCCGAAGATAATACCCACCTTCTCTCTCAACTGGTTGAGGAATACTACGGCTGTGCCCGATTTGCCGATAGCGGCGGCGAGTTTCCTCAGGGCTTGAGACATGAGGCGGGCTTGTAAGCCGACATGGACGTCGCCCATCTGCCCCTCAATCTCAGCCTGGGGTACCAGTGCCGCTACACTGTCAATCACGATGACATCAACCGCCCCGCTCCTTACCAGCGCTTCGGTGATTTCCAGGGCCTGTTCGCCGGTATCGGGTTGAGAGATGAGCAGGTCATCAACATTGACACCACAGTTGGCCGCATAGGTGGGGTCCAGAGCGTGCTCGGCGTCGATATAGGCAACCGTGCCACCGAGTTTTTGCGCTTCGGCAATTATGTGCTGGGCGAGGGTGGTTTTACCCGAGGATTCGGGGCCGAATATCTCGGTAATCCGCCCCTTGGGGATACCGCCTATGCCCAGCGCTAAATCAAGCGCCAGCGAGCCGCTGGGGATTGCCTGCACCTTCATCGGCGGGGCTTCACCCAGCTTCATCACCGAGCCTTTGCCGAAGCGCTTTTCAATCTGGCTGATAGCCAGTTCCAGCGCCTTAACCTTTTCTGTGGTCATATTCGCCTAGTTGCATAATAGCACAGACACCCCCCCAAAACAAGCAGTCGGAGTCGTTTTCTACTTGACAAATATCTTAGTATATCATATAATGCTGTGTTATATAGTATAATATAGTATGACAAAGATGCGTAATGTGGGGTGAGTATGGCTAAGATTCAAATTAACCTTTCAAGTGAAGAAGACAAGATTGTTGAGATTTATAAACTCGTGCACGAACTGAAGACCAAAGAAGGGGCAATCAAGCAGATGATAAAGTATTTTGAGGCTGATATTAGGCCCAAAAAACTTAGTGAGAAAGACTATTTTTCGGTGTAGGAGGATTAAGATGGCTATGGGAACTATCATATGGATAATCGCGGGTGTGGTTGTAGTGATAGCACTCCTTTTTACAACCAGAGGGTGGATAAGCGTATATAATAAATTCCAGTACTGGATTACTAGAGCGCAAAGGAAGTTCGCGGATATTGACGTAGTCATGCAGGAGAGAATTGATAACATCCATGCTTTAGCTCAGGTCACAAAGAAGTACGATATTCACGAGTATAAAGTACTTAAAGACGTTATTGAAGCCAGAAGTAGATGGACAAAAGATACCGGGCTCAATGAAAAGGTTAAACTTGCATCGCAGATAGAAAACAGTTACTTCAAACTTCAGGCTGTTTTTGAAAAATACCCAGAACTCAAAGCTGATAAAATGCACATGTCTTTAATGATAAGAGATTCTCGCATAGAGCGAAGGCTCCGAAAGACCAGGCTGGAATACAACCACGTTGCTCAACAATATAATGAGAGGACAAGGAGATTCCCCCGAAATATCGTGGCACGAGCACACAATTTTACTCCGTTGGATTATCTTGCCTTTGAGGGGCAGGAAAAATATGAGCCAAAGGAAATATTCGAAGATTAAGAAGCGCCGTAGGGGAACAGCCATAGTTGAGACAGAAAAAGGTATTCTTGTTACCGCAGGGAGGGGGAGGGTCTTTATCCTGCCGGGTGGTGGCGCAGGAAAGCACGAGACAAGAACTGAAGCTGCAAAGAGAGAGTTGAGGGAAGAGACAGGGTTAAAACCGTATTATGCAAAATACCTCTTCCGCCACACAGGGAGAGTACATAAAGCACACGGGCATGGCTACTTTCAGGATCACCATACTGTTTGTTTGGTTGAAGCCAGAGGTAAAGCAAGTCCTCGGCATGAGGTAAAACATATCTCATATTACAAGCCGGGTTCCGGGGTACGGATTTCAGGTGTAACCAGAGAGATAATTGAGAAGTATTATAGTTACAAGAAGCGCAGCAATGTAAGACGAAAACAGATGAGTATCGTAAATAGGATTTTGGAATGGTTCACATGAGATTGCATTATTTTTACATCGAGTTTCGTTTTCACCGTTACCCTAAAAAATACCTTAAAGACTTGATAAGAAAGGTATCCAGCGGGTTCAGGGGCAGGCTGCCACCCCACGTGACACTCTATGGGCCGTTTGAGACAAGAGAATGCCGGGGTGTATTTTCTAGGATAGAGAAGGTGGCGAAAAAGTACACATTGGTACCATTCAGTATCCACGGTTTTGAGCCGCATGAGGGTAAGAAGGGGAAAGTCATAGCTGCTCACATAATTGCTCCTCCCGAATTGAAGAGTCTGCGTAGAGAATTAGCGGAGGAGCTAAACAAGATAGTAAAAATAGATGACCGTCGGCCTTGGGATAATGAAGGTAGCTACTGGTTTCACTCAACGATAGCACAAAAAATTACAGATCAACGAAAATTTGAACAAATATGGCATGACGTCAATAAAAACAAGAAACCGCACATTAACCAGCACTTGGTCAGAATTACTGTCCTGAACCGGAGAGAAAGAATCGAGCTTGAATACGATTTGATGTTTAAGAGGTGGTTGACCCGCAGAGAGGCACTGAGCAGGCACTTGTGGCGAAAAACGATAAACAGATTAAGGGAGTTACAGGGGCTGCCCCCCGAACGAGAACCTTCGCGAATGCATTGGCTTCGCAGGATCTTTAGGTGGCTAAGTTAGCAACAGCTGGCGGAGGAGGTAGATGCGGAGGAGGTAGATAATGAGAAAGGTGGCTAGTCCTCGATGTCAGCCACGGGCGGCGGTTGTTGCCCCAGATTGCCGGTAGTATACTACCGTTACCACTGCCAAAAGGACTTAAAGATGCCGAGTGCCGACCTTATCCTGCACAACGCCAACATAATAACCATGAACCCCGATTGCCCGTCGGCGGAAATGGTGGCGGTTAAGGGCGATAGGATTCTGCTCGTGGGCGATAACGGGAGGCTGGGGGAGGTGAGGGGGGCTAAGACTAAAGTCGTCGATTGCGGGGGAAAGACGGTGGTGCCCGGTTTCAACGACGCCCACTGCCATATCTTCGGTTCGATAAGAAAGTTGCGCAGTATTGACCTCGGTCCTAAGTCGGTGAAGTCCATCGCTGACATCAGGGATGCTATCCGAAAACGCGCCCGTAATACTCCGCCGGGCGACTGGATTGTGGGCGGCGACTACCACGAGTTCTACCTGGCCGAGAAGCGCCACCCCACCCGCCGCGATTTAGACAAGGCGGCGCCGGAGCACCCGGTGGTGCTTTTCCACCGTTCGCTGCACGCCAGCGTACTCAACAGCACGGCGCTCTCTATGGCGGGAATAACCAGAGAAACGCCGGAGCCGGCGGGGGCGGTTATCGAGCGGGAGCTCGATACGGGAGAGCCGAGCGGGGTGCTCTTCGAGATGGCGGGCTACATACGGGAAAAGGTATTGCCACCGCTATCCGAGGACGAATTAGCTGAGGGTATCGCCTCGCTCAACCGTCACTACCTCTCGCTGGGCATAACCTCGCTGCAGGAGGCTTCGGTGGGCAACGACTACGCCCGCTGGGAAACCCTGAAGCGCTTTAAGGATAGTGGGAGCCTCCGGAGCCGCGTTTCGATGATGTTCGGCTTCGACGCTTTAGCCCAATTTCAGGAAAAGGGTCTGGCTTTCGGCGCCGGCGACGGGAGGCTGCGGGTGGGGGGGCTAAAGATTATACTGAGCGAGGCGCGGGGGAGGTTGCAGCCGCCGCCTGACGAACTGAAAATGCGGGCGCTGGCGGCCCACCGGGCGGGCTTTCAACTGGCCATCCACTGCGTCGAGCCGGGCACGGTGGAGGCGGCTGTCGCTACGCTTGAGTTTGTTGCCAGTCGTTCGTCAGAAGCGGGGCGGCGGCACCGTTTGGAGCATGTCTCGGAGTGCCCGCCGGAATTGCTTAAGCGTCTGGCTAAGCTGGAAGCGGTGGTGGT
>DATKYX010000019.1:0-2173 GCA_035528255.1 Dehalococcoidales bacterium
CAGAAACGGCCGCCGTGTGAGGAGCTGGGAGTCATTCAGGTACTACAACCGCAAGGGGAAAATCAGCGAGAAGCCCGACGTTATCCTCGGCAAGCTCGACGCTGAGCTTCGGAAATACATCAGGAACCATCGGGGGGATGGTGAGACAAAGCCGGCAGATATCCGCAACCATTTCGGCTACTACGCCGCTCTGGCAGTGGGCGGCGGGCACTGCGGCGGCACGTCCTGGAACCGGTATAGAGGCCAGTTCGAGAATGGTATCAGGGGCGCATTGACCATTGAGGAGATGGACAAGCTGGGGGTTAACCTATACTTTAGCGCTTACCACGACAGCCCCGATGGGAAACCACCGGGAGTAGCCCTGAAGACCGAGCGGGATTATTTCATCGAGTTGAAGAAGTGGCGAGACTGGCAGGCCAGGGCCGGGAAGGGGTTTTCACTATCCTTCCAGCCCCAAAATACGGATACGGTCTTGAGGAGGCTCCGTGCCCCCAAACGCAGGGCACCCCGGGAGAAAACCCGGGTCGAGCAAGACCGCTATTTCGTGCTCACAGACGGCTACAATGTCCTGGTGAAGTACACAAGCCGAGGTTATCGGTATACCTACCACAAGGGGGCCGGCAAGCGATTTAGGAGTGAGAAAGACGCCGAGACTTACAGGCAGAGACTGCTCAAGAATGGCCGCTACAAGGCCGATACCTGGAAGGTGGAGAGAGTGGACGAAAAGGCCACCTTCTATGTTTGAAAAATAAATAAGCGGAAGGAGGTACCCATGGGAGACTATGGTGAGCACAGGAAGAGGCTCGCCCAGGAGCTGAAGAAACGTATCATCGCCGCCGGCGGCAAGGGGGTCATGGTTCAAGGGGGGCGAGGTACCGCCTGGGGGTGGATTGATGTCTGGGGGCCGAATTACGGGACATTCACGCCGGCACAGCGCAAAGCCGTCGAGAGTGTGACCCGCAGCCCAGCTGGTGGGAACTGCTGGGCAGGCGAAATCTCGACTGTCGAGCATATCCTCGGCGTGCCAAGCTATCACTAAACGATTTACTTAAACGAATATTGTAAAGGAGGTGCTAGAGGTGACTACAGCAGAACGGGACCCGGGACTGGGGAGCTTTGCCGGCATGGGCTTTGCCCTGGTGCATCTGGATGACCACATCGTGGAGCTGCACCATGAGGGTAAGTTCGTCGCCCGGTTCAGCCAGCTGGGGGCCACACCGGAAAGCCTGCAGGCCGAGTGCGCCAAACACCTGGTCAATGACCACGGCTGGGACGGGGCGATATTCAAGTCTGAATAACTTATGTCAAGTATGGCTTGGCGGATTAGCTATAGTAGAGGGGTAAAATGAGCACAGCCTCAGAAATTTTAGACCGTCATATAGCCGATGCTGAGAGAAGAGCTCAGTTAAGCTATGACCGGCGTAAGTGGATGATGTTTGGCTACTGGAAGGCCATAGCCACCCACCTGCGGAAGGTTAAAAAGGAACTGAAGAAGGGAGGTTAAAATGTCAAAAGAGTTCGGCCCCAGGGTCGCTATTGTTACCCTGAAGGAGCTGGGACTCAACTGCTGGTCCCCGGCTCGGTTTATCGGAGCTGTAAGGTGCGCCCGGGTAATGGCCTGTAACTATCTGGAGAAGGGGACCTGCCCGGCCGTCGGCGCCGAGGTTACCCATCTCCGTGAGAAGGCGGCACATTTCAGCGCCCATATACACGCTAAGATAATTAAACTCATAACGAAAGGGGGAATATGACACCTAAGATATCATGGACTGAGAAGCTCAAACGCTACCGGAAGGAGAAGGCCGAGGAGTATGCCAAGATTGTCCTGCAGGCGCCGCCGAAGGTCACTTTGTACCGTGCGCTACCCTTCCCGGGCCTCATCCTGGTCATGGGGGACCGGCGGATGGGCAAGACGGCGATTGCCCACGAAATAGCCCACCAGGTAAATGAACGGCGGGGCCTCCCTACGGTGATTAACATGCCCCGGGCAGTCCCGGAGAATATCCGGCTAAAGATAGGCCGGCTTCTACCCAAGTGGATGAAGGTGGTTTCCAGCCGCAATGATTGGCCCAAGAGGTCAGTGGTAATCTATGACGAGGCGGCTCAGACCGCCCACGCCCGGCGCACACAGAGCGGCGACGCCGTGGAACTCGACGACCTTATCAGTATCTCC
>DATKYX010000020.1:0-5458 GCA_035528255.1 Dehalococcoidales bacterium
CACTAAACGCCGTCGCAGGGAAACGACATCTCAGCAACTGCCCCTGCTGGGGCAAAAATCGCCCCTCTTTGATGAATTAGAAAAACTGGACATCAACTCATTGACCCCCCTCGAAGCCCTGAACAAGCTCTACGAGCTGCAGAAGAGGGCGAGGGAAGGGTAGTTAAATAAAGAAAGGAAAAAGAAGATGAAGATTCTAGCTGTTTCAGGCAGCCCCCGGAAACAGGGGAACACCGAGATTCTACTGGACGAGGCGCTACAGGGAGCCAAAGCCGAAGGCGCCGGGGTCGAACTCTACCGGATATCCGGTAAAAACATCCAGCCCTGCGACGGCTGCTGGAGCTGTATGAAAGAGGGCCGGTGCCACATCAAGGACGATATGCAGGAGTTGTACGAAAAGCTTTTAGCCGCCGACGGCATCATCGTCGGCACGCCGATATACTTCTACGCTATGACCGCCCAGATGAAGACGGTAATAGACCGGACGATGCCGCTGGGCCACCCCGAGAGAAACCTGACCAACAAGGTGGGCGGTGTTATCGTGGTTGGCGGCAGCCTCGGGCTCGTTGATGCCCTGAAAGATATCTATTTCTATTTCGTCACCAAACGCATGATTCCGGCTAACTATGTGGCCGCTTACGGCGGGGCGAAGGGCGATGTCAACAAGTTGGAGAAGGGCCGGCAGGCGGCTCGCGATTTGGGGCGGCAGATGGTGCGCTTGGCGCAACAGGGGTTTAAGTACCCGCCCGAGTTTATCGCGCCCCCCATCGCCTACGGCACCCACACTTTTTAAGGGGGTACGAGAGTGGGGGAGGGGGGGTGTTATAGAAGAATCGAATGGTGCTTACAAACGCGGCTTACAGATAATCTCTCTCACCTTGAGGTCGAAGAAGGTGTGGGTATTGGCCGGCCTGAGCACCACGGCGGTGTCGGCGCCCCGCCCGCTGCCGCCGATGGCGATGATATCCTCGTCGGTGCGCACCAGCCCCGCGTCGGTGGCCATGGCGGTTATCTCGCAGACCACCTTAATTCCCTGCCCGAAAATGCGCAGGGTATCGGCGATTATCTCCCCCAGCACGAAGGTGTCGTACTTGTTGCGCATGGCTTTGCTCAAGCCCCCCAGCGCGTGGGTGGTGGTGAGGACGATGCCCCCCCTGGCCTCGACTGTTTGCTTGATCTTCTCGTCGAATTCCTGGGTGTCGGGCTGGCGCATGCCGGCGACGTGCGTCACCGCGATAACCCTTAATCCCGGAAACGCCTCCAGGGCCTTGATGGCGGTATCGCCCCCCGTCGAGGCGATAACTATCGTCTTTATGCGCAGCTCCTCCGCCCGCTTTCTGGCGATTTTGAGCGTCTCTTCGGTATTCCCAATCCCCGGTTTCTCGAAATAGACTGTCTTAACTTCCATAGCTGTCTCCCTCTAAAATTTCGCGGCTGTTTTTACATTATACTACATTGCCTGCCCATATGGAGTGTGGTATAGTTTGGATAATGGCCGCCGAGATTGAATTCCTTCCCCAGGGCACGGTTACGTCGCCCGAAGGTTTTTTCGCCGGCGCCACCAGCGCGGGGATAAACAAGAGAGCCGCCGATAAACCGGACCTGGCCGTTCTTTTTTCCGAAGCGCCCTGCGTGGCGGCGGCGGTCTTTACCGCCGCCAGGCTCAAGGCCGCCCCCGTGCTCCTCTCCCAGAAGAGGCTGAAAGAGCCGGCAAAGATAGCCGCGGTGGTGGTCAACAGCGGCTGCGCCAACGCCTATGTCGGCGCGGAAGGCCTGGCTAACGCCGCCGAAATGGCGGAGCTGGTCGGCGAGGGCATCGGCGTAGCCCCCGAAGACATCCTGGTGGCGAGCACCGGCGTCATCGGCGTGCCCCTGCCCATGGAGAAGATAAGGGCCAGCGTCGAGAACATTATCCTCGCCCGCGACGGCGGACACGAACTGGCCCGGGCAATCATGACCACCGACAGCTTTCCCAAGGAGGCGGCGGTCGGGGTCAAAGACGGGAAGGTCGGGTTCACCATCGGCGGCGCCGCCAAGGGCTCCGGAATGATTCACCCCGACCTGGCGACCCTGCTCTGCTTTATCACCACCGACGCCGCCGTCGAAAAAGGCTTCCTCCAGAAAGCGTTAAAAAAGGCGGTTGACGTCTCGTTCAATATGATTTCCGTGGACGGCGATACCAGCCCCAACGATATGGTGCTGGTGATGGCTAACGGGCTGGCGGGCGATGCTCCCCCCGCCCTCTTCGAGCCAGCCCTGGAACAGCTCTGCATCCGTCTGGCTAAGCGCCTCGCCCGCGACGGCGAAGGGGCGACCCGCCTCATCGAAGTGACGGTAAGCGGCGCCGCCAGCACGCTCGAAGCCAGAAAGGCGGCGAGGGCGGTGGTCGGCTCTTCCCTGGTCAAGGCGGCGGTTTACGGCGCCGACCCCAACTGGGGGCGTATCATGGCGGCGGTGGGGCGGAGTGGAGTCGAGGTAATAGAAACGAAATTCGACCTCTCCCTCGGCGAACTAGCCATGGTAAAAGCGGGCAAAGCCCTCCCCTTCGATAAGGCGGCGGTCATCGAGCTGCTCAAGGGCGAGGAAGTGCGCTTCAGCGCCGACCTCAACCTCGGTAAAGGCAGCGCCACCGCCTGGGGTTGCGACTTATCCCCCGAATATGTAACTATTAATAGTCAGTATATGACATAATAAAGGTCTGATAATGAGCAAGGTCATTGTAGTCAAGCTCGGCGGCGCCACCCTGGGCAACCACGATACCACCCTGAAAGATATCGTCTTCCTCCAGCAACAGGGCTGGTCGGTGATCGTTGTCCACGGCGGCGGCAAGATGATAACCAGATGGCTGGAGCAGCGGGGCATCGCCACCGAATTTATCGACGGCGAGCGCGTTACCGACGAAGCCACCCTGGAGGTGGTCGTCTCGGTGCTGGCGGGCGTGGTCAACAAGGAAATCGTGGCCGACATCGACGCCCTGGGCGGGCTGGCGGTGGGCATCAGCGGGGTGGACGGGGCTTTAATCCAGGGCAAGATTAAGCATCAAAAGCTGGGCTATATCGGCGAGGTGGTCAAGGTAAACCCCGCCCCCCTCCAGGCGTTATTAAAAGCGGGCTATATTCCCGTGGTGGCTCCGGTCAGCCTCAATACGGGCGAAAAGCCGCCCGGGGCGCGTGGGGTGCTTAACATCAACGCCGATGTCGTCGCCGGCGAGATTGCCGCCGCTATCGGCGCCGAAAAGCTTATCTTCCTCACCGATGTCGTCGGCGTCTGCGACCGGCAGGGCAAGCTCTTGCCCAACCTCTCCACCGAAGAAGCCGAGGCGCTCATGACGGAGGGCACGGCTTCGGGCGGGATGATTCCCAAGGTCAAGGCCTGCCTCAAAGCCTTGTCGGGCGCTTCTTCGGCGTGTATCATTATAGACGGCAGGCAGCCGCACGCCCTTCTCGGAGAAATCGAGGGCAAAAGCGGTGGCACGACTATTAAAAAATAAACTGGGGGGTAGCAGGAAGTTTAAGAGGGACGAAGTCCCTCTTTAGAAAAAACCTTCCCCCTCTCCTTGATAGGAGAGGGGGATACAGGGGGAGAGATAGACAAGAAATGACCGACTGGCCGGCGCTGGAAAGCAAATACATCATGCACGTTACCGAACGCCTGCCCCTGACCATCGTCCGGGGCAAGGGCGCGCGCGTCTGGGACGAAGACGGCAAGGAATACCTCGACTTCGTCGGCGGCTGGGCGGTCAACAGCCTGGGGCATTGCCACCCCGTGCTGACCAAGGCCATCACCGAGCAGGCGCAGTTGCTCATCCACGCCTCCAACCAGTTCTATACCGTCCCCCAGCTCCGCCTGGCTCAGCTTTTAGTCGAAAACAGCTGCCTGGATAAGGTCTTCTTCGGCAACAGCGGCGCCGAGGCTAACGAGGCGGCCATCAAGCTCGCCCGCCGCTACGGGCAGCTCAAATTAGGTGGCGCCTACGAGATTATCACCACCCTGGGCTCTTTCCACGGGCGCACGCTGGCCACGGTGGCGGCTACCGGACAGGAAAAAATGCAGAAGCCCTTCCCCCCCCTCCCCACCGGCTTCATCAACGTGAAATATAACAGCATCGGCGCCATCAAGTCGGCGACCACCAGGCACACCTGCGCCGTCATGATAGAACCGGTGCAGGGCGAGGGCGGGGTCAACCTGCCCGATAACGGCTACCTGTCCGAGGTGCGCGCCTGGTGCGACCAGAAGGGTATCCTGCTCATCCTCGACGAAATCCAGACGGGAGTAGGCCGCACGGGCACGCTCTTCGCCTATGAGCAATACGGCGTCGAACCTGATATAATGACGCTGGCTAAAGGCCTGGGCGGCGGCGTGGCTATCGGGGCTATTCTGGCCAAGGACAAGGCGGCGGTCTTCATCCCCGGCGAGCACGGCTCCACCTTCGGCGGCAACCCCCTGGCCTGCGCCGCGGGCTACGCCACCCTGAAATTCGTTATCGATAACGATATTCCCGCTAAAGTAAAAGCGACGGGCGACTATCTCATGCAGGGCCTGGCCAAACTGAAAGCGAAATTCCCCTTCATCACCGATGTCAGGGGGCGGGGGCTGCTGGTGGCGGTGGAGTTCAACCGCGATATCGCCGCGCCGCTGGTGATGGACTGCCTTAAGAAAGGCTTGCTGGTCAACCAGCTCAAACCCAATGCCGTGCGCTTTATGCCTCCCCTCATCATCGGCAACGAGGAGGTCGATGAGGCGCTGGGCATTCTGGACAGTGTCTTTCCGGCTAAATAGAATAACGGAGGTGAGGTGTGGCTGATAAAGTAGTGCTCGCCTATAGCGGCGGCGTGGATACATCGGTAGCCATCAAGTGGCTGCAGGAAAAATATAATCTGGACGTTATCGCCTTCAGCGTCGATGTCGGCAACGAGCCCGACTTCCCGGCAATACGGGAAAAGGCGCTGAAACTGGGCGCGGTCAAGGCGGTGGTCGCCGACGCTAAAAAGGCGTTCATAGACGACTTCGTCTTCCCCGCCCTCAAGGCCAACGCCATGTACCAGGGCTGTTACCCGCTGGCGACGGCTTTAGCCCGTCCCCTCATGGGGCAACTGCTCGTGGAAACCGCTCTCAAGGAAGGGGCGAAATCAGTGGCTCACGGCTGTACGGGCAAGGGCAACGACCAGGTGCGCTTCGACGTCAGCGTGGCCGGTCTGGCTCCGCAGCTCAAGATTCTGGCCCCCGCCCGCGACTGGGATATGACCCGCGACGAGGCCATAGACTACGCCAAGCGCCACGGCATCCCCCTCCCCGTTACCGCCGAAAGCCCCTACTCCATAGACCAGAACCTCTGGGGGCGCAGCATCGAGTGCGGCGTCATGGAAGACCCCTGGGCCGAGCCCCCCGACGACGCCTTCATCTGGGTGCAACCGGTAGCCAAAACCCCCGACAAAGCCGAATACGTCGAAATCGAATT
>DATKYX010000021.1:0-12928 GCA_035528255.1 Dehalococcoidales bacterium
ACCTAAAGCGTTACGCCCTTTTTAGCCGCTTCTGGGGCCGCCTCTTGGGCCGCTTTTTAGCCCGCCAGTTGTCGAACCAGACAATGACCCCGGGCATAACCGCAATCGTTATCACCAGGCAGAGGATGACGCTGATGACGGTGGCGATGCCGAAGTCGCGAATCATGACGAAGTTGGAGACCATAAGGACGCCGAAGCCGCCCAGCGTGGTCACGGCGGTGATGACGATAGCCCGCCCTATCTTGGATATGGCCTTAACCATAGCCTTCTCGGGCGAAAGCCCCTGCTGCTTCTCTTCTTCGTAGCGCCCCATGAGCAGCACCATAAACTCGGTGCAGATGCCGATGATAATGACGCCCAGGACGGCGGTGAGGGGGTTGAGGGGGATACCTATGAGGTACATATCCAGCGAAGACCAGGCGATGACGGCGCCGACGGGTATGATGGCAAATAGCGCCAGCCTCAGGCGGCGGTAGACCAATAAGAGAACGACAAAGACGGCGCTGAGGCAGATAAGGTTCATGGTGAACCTCTTGCTCACCACCGCATCCATGGTGCTGGCGCCGAGGGCCAGGCTACCGACGGATGAAATCGTCACGCCGGAGGGCGGCTCGGCTTCCGCCTTCATCACCTGCAGCAGGTCGTGGACTTGCTCAAGGTTTATGTCCTCGATAACGAACGAGACGCTGGCCGCGCTACGGTCGGCGGAGAGCACCCGGTCGAGGTAGAGGGGCGGGGTGGCGGCCAGTATAGCTTCAATCTGTTCTTGGGAGGGGATGACCCCACCCGCCGCTCCGCTAACCAGCGTCGCCGGGCTGTTTACCGAGAGCAGCTCGGGGTGAAGGACTAAAGCCTCGTCTTCATAGCCTTTGAGCCAGGCCAGCACTTCGGGGCTGGCTACGTCGTCGGCTTCCACCATGAGGCGGATGTCGCCGCCGCTATTTAGTATCTGGCGTAGCTCCCTGACGTCCCTGAGCTCGGGGATGTCCTGGGGCATAAGCTGTTCGTAGTCGGTGTTCTTGGGCAGCCAGTGGTCGACCACGCCGCCTCCGACGGCGAAAACAACGGCCAGGATAAAAATCCAGAGCGTCTGGCTGATAGCCAGCTTGCCCACGCGCAACAGGACGCGTTCGATGCGGCCGCTCGCCTCCGTCGATTCTTTTCTCAGCTTGGCGATAGGCGTCCGCTTATCGCTCCGGTAGAGGATACTGTGCAACAGGAAGATAGCCACCAGGTAGCTGAATATGATGCCGACGGTGAGCGCCACGCCGAAGTCGCGTATCATGGGCACTTCGGATATGTAGAGGGTAATAAAGCCGATTATGGTCGCCAGCAGGGCGATGCCCACCGAGGGGAACATACGCGATAGAGAGCTGACGATTGCCTCGCTGACCGTCCTGGTCTTGAGCAGCTCTTCCTGGTAGCGGTTGTGGAACTGGATGGAATAGTCTATGCCCAGGCCGATGAGTATGGGCAGCACGGCCATGGTAGCCATAGTTAGAGGAATGGAAACATAGCCCATGAAACCGAACGTCCAGAGGGCGCTGATGCCGACCATGAAGAGGGAGAGCAGCCGCCAGCGCACGCGAAAGAGGACCATCAGGATCAGAATCATGACGGCTAAAGCCAGAGCCAGCAGTATCTTCATGTTATTGCTCATACTGCTGCTGATGGCGTCCACCAGCTTGGTGGCGGCGATTACCGTAGTCTCCACCCCGCTCAAGTGGTGGACGATGAAGAAGTCCTCGATATCCTCCACCGCCTGCAGGGCCTGGCTGTCTTCCAGGTTGCCCTGAGGCGTAACTATAATCAGGGCGTGGTTGGCGTCGGGGACGAGGGACTGCATGGCCGGGCTGACCTGCCCTTCGCTGTCGTAGAGGACGGCGGCGATAAAGAGGGGATTATCCAGCGCGGGCTCGCCCATAAGCTGAATCTGCGCCTGAGTTACTTCCTCCATGGCGGCCCGGAGCACGGTCAGGGGGCCGATAATATAGCGGTAGCGCCCGTCGGCGGAAACCTGCTCATCGAAGTCGGCGAGGACGGCCAGGTTAGCCGTCGAGAAGATATCGTCGAGGCTGCCCTCGAGCAGGATGGTGATGGGGGCGCCGCCGAACTGTTCTTCATAGCGCTCGTTGTCCTGGGCTATTTCCGAGGTGGGGGAAACCAGAGAATCGAAGCCGGTATCGGGGGTGAGCATGGTAGCCCCGGGGATGGCGGCGGCAGAGAGCAGCAAAACGATTGCCAGCAGCCACCAGGAGCGGCGTTCGACAAAGCGCGCCAGCGCTTCGGTCATTCTTTTCATCGGGCGCTACCTCCCCTTCGCTCCGGCTCCATGAAGATATTGTTAGGCGGAAAGCGCTTCCTGTCAAGTGCCCTGAAGCGAGTTTAAGCCCCTTTTTAGTAAAAACTTACCCCCCTCCTTATCGGGGAGGGGGGTGAAAATCAGATATTTTTCCGGGTGCCGGCGGGGATTACCAGTAATCTTCGGAGCTGCCCGACCTCCGGCCTAACCAGAGGCCGAGGAAGAAGATAAGAACCGCCCCGATGCCTATCAGGGTATAGAGCAGCCAGGTCGGCATGCTGAAGGTCGTGCCGACGGTAAACCTGGTGCCGCCGCTCCAGTCACCCTGGTTGGAGGCGGCGTCTTTAGCCCTCACCCGCCAGTAGTAGGGGGCGTCTTCGCCGGCGGACTCCAGCTTCTCCTCGTCGGGAAGGGCATAGGTCGACGTGGTCAGCCCGATTTTATTGACCACTATAGAATCGGTGGTGAACTGGCTGTTGGTGGCCACCTGGAGCTCATAGGTCATAGGCAGGCTGGTGTCGCTGACATCGCTCCAGTCGAATTCAGCCTTCGAACTCGCCTTGGTATCCATCTCGGGCAGCAGCGGTGTCGGTGCCTCGGGAGGCGTTGACTCCATATAGAATATGATTTCTTTGCTGCTGGCGCCGTCGGTAGCGGTTATAGTGTGCTCACCGGCGGCGCTGGGGGGGATGGTGAACGGATATTCAAAAGAGCCGTCGGTCAGACTGGTGGTGGTGAAGGTCACCGGGTCGGAAGCGTAGGTTATGGTTATCTCGTGGCTGGGCTGAAAGCCGTTGCCGCTAAGCTCGACCGTGTCGCCGACATTGCCGGGCGAAGCGGCCGAGGTCACCGGGCTGATAACCAGACCGGGGCCGACATCAAGCTCGGCTTCAGCGCTATTAAAGGTATTATCATCCACCTCGACAAGGTAGGTGCCCGGCTCAACCTCAGGCACGACAAATTTAGACACAAAGCCGCCACATTCGTTTGTATCATAATCTCCGGTTATATAAACTACATCGCCGTAGAAGTAAACGAAAAGATCGGCATCTTCGCCGAAGCCGGAGCCTGTAATCGTTACCTCTTCACCCGATGAGGCCGGGGCGGGGCTGAGAGTTATCTTAGGCTCCACGGTGAACTGGACACTGCCGGCATGCCCCCCGTCATCCTCAACTGTTATGGTGTGTTCGCCGGCGGTGCTCTCCGGGACTTTAATCCGCGAGGTAAAACTGCCGTTAGTCTTAAACCTTCTATCGCCGCTGGAGATGTCGATTACACCGTCATCATATAACACCTGAATATCGTCATTGGCGTCAAAACCGACGCCGCTAATCTCAACCTCGGCGCCCACCGTACCCGAATCCGGATTCAGCCCGCTAACGCCGAGTACGGTGAACTCGGCCTTTGCCATTATCTCTTCATGGCCCTCGGAGGTAACATAGAAATAGTAGCTGCCGCCTCGCACGGCGACATCTTCACTACCATCGCTAAGCACGGAGGGAATTTCGATAAGTTTAGAAAAAGTGCCACTACCGTCGGTATAGACGTACGGTTTGACGATCTCGTAGGTATTATTATAGTAATTAATCGGATCGCCGACGTCGATGGCATCACCGGAAAAATAGATATCGACATCATAAAGATGGTCGGGCGGGTTACTTGGGGTAAACCCGCTACCCTCAACGGTAATCTTGTCCCCGACCGAACCTTTCTCAACACTAAGGATAATAACTGAAGCCGCTGAAGCCGGGGTGGCGGGTATAGCCACCATCAGCAGGGAAAGAATAACGGCTACAGCCAGAATGCTAAAGAATCTATTATGCTTCACCTTTTACCTCCCTCATTCTACACCTGAACTAGCTTGTAACTTGTCTAAATAATAATCCAGAGGCAGAGGGTATGTCAATTCCTACTTTCGTAACGACAAAATAGCGTTGACGGTAATAGAACAATTGTGCTAGTATGGCGGCACCGGTTCGAGAAGCACACAATGGTTTTGGATGAGAGCGATTTGGATTTGTTGCCGGAGTATTGTCGATACCAGGACGATGGGTGCGAATTTGCCGATTCCTGTTTTAACTGCCCGTTTCCCGAATGTATCTACGCCCAGCCCGGAGGCAGGCAGCAGTGGCTTAAAAAGCAGAGGGACCGGGAGGTTCTGAAACTGCACACCACCCGGGGCAAGGGCGTTAAAGAGCTGGCGGAGATGTTCGGCGTCAGCCAGCGCACCATCCAGAGGATATTAAAGATAGACAGGGATAACACGGAAAATCAAGATTTTCGGGGGCGCCAATGAATAAGACTTCTATTATTGCCCAGTTGAACCGCCAGGATATCGACCGCCTTAAGGTTTACCGCGAGCTGCTCGATTTTTATCACGGGCGGCAGTGGTTGGGGCGAGAGAGGCGGGGGGAGAAACGGCTGACCTTTAATTACACCAAGGTCTTTGTCGACAAGATTACCTCTTATTTGATGTCGGGCATCAGCTTTGCCGTGGAATCGGTGGGGGACTCGGCCGAGGATAAAGCCCGAGCCCGGAGGGCCGAAACCGCCCTGCACCGGGTCTATGAGGACAACAACCTGGAGCAGCTCGACCTGGAGACCGAGATCGACTGCGCCATTATGGGCGACGCCGGCTACAAGGTTAGCTGGGACGGCCAGGCCAAGAGGGTGCGGGTTACCGCCCCCGACGTCCAGGGCATCTACGCCTGGTGGCTGGGGGACGACATCTCCCGCGTCTGGAGAATCGCCTCCCGATACCAGCTGTCCGCCGAGGAAAGCGAGTTCATCTACAAGCTGAAACCCAAGGGCAAGCAGGCGACTATCGTCGAGCTCTGGACGGACGCCGAATTCGAGCTTTACCTGGACGACGCCCTTATCGAGAAGAAGCCCAACCCCTACGGCGGCATCCCCTTTATCATCTACCCCAACCTCAGGGAGCCCAAGAGGTTCTGGGGGATATCCGACCTCACCCAGATTATTGAGTCGCAGCGGGAGCTTAACCGGGCGATGTCGCAGCTATCGCGCATACTGGAGCTTTCGGGCAACCCCATCGCCGTGCTGGAGAACGTGGAGGAGTCCGAGGATATCGCCGTCAGACCGGGGGCGGTCTGGAATGTCCCCGAAGACGCCAAAGCCTATCTGCTCGACCTGTTGCAGGGGGGCGGGGTGGGGCTGCATATAGATTACATCAACCTTTTGTATAGAACCCTGCACGACATATCGGAATCGCCGCGGGCTGCCTTCGGCGGCACCGAGCGGGACCTGTCCGGCGTAGCCCTCGAAATCGAGCTCAATCCCCTGCTGCAGAAGGTGAAGCGAAAGCGGATTATCCGCACCGCCGCCTACAACCAGCGCAACCGCCTGATTCTGAGGCTGCTGGAAAAGTACGGCGGGGAGAGCTTCGGCGAAAACCGCCTGCGGGTGGTCTGGAACCCGATACTGCCCCAGGACCTGAGCCGGCTGGTGGCTAACGAGCAGACGCTGGTGCAGAGCGGCATCCACTCGAGGCGGCGGGCGATGGACGAGATAGGCGTTAAGGACGCCGAGGGCGAATTCAAGAGATGGCTGGAGGAGAGAGAAGCCATCCTTAACATGAATAAAAACAATAATGCCAATAAACAGACCCGGCCGGCGGGAGAGAGGGAGAGAGTTTCAGCCGCCGACCGAGACGTTGAGGAATCTCCATAAGGAGGTGGAAAATTGCCCGATAACAAACAGGACCAGAATCCCGGCGGGGAGGAGCGGGAAGACCCCAGGGTGGCGGAGCTGGAGAGGCTGATAGCCGAGAGGGACGAGGCATTGGCGACTAAGGACTCGCGCATCGCCGAGCTGGAGCAGGCTCTGGCCGGCAAGGACGAGCAGGTTGCCGCCCTGGCCCAGTCGGCGGCGGAACTGGAGCAAAGGCTGGCCGAGCGGGACGAGAGCCTGGCGCAGGCGCTATCTAGCTACCGGGCGCTGGCGGTTAAATACAACCCCAGCCTGCCCGAGGAGCAGGTGGCCGGCGAAAGCATCGAGGAAATCGACGCTTCCCTGGCCAGCGCCCAGGCCCTTATCAACCGGGTAAGGCAGGAGCTGGAGGCGGAAATGGCCGCCGCCAGAATACCGGCGGGGGCGCCGCAGAGGACGCCCGCCGACCTGTCCGCCCTATCCCCGAGGGACAAAATTCAATACGCCATAGGCGAAAGGAGATAGAAAATGGCTTTAACACTAGACGAGGCAGCCAAGCTGTCCAACGATATGCTGCTTCAGGGGGTGGTCGAGACCATCGTCAAGGACTCGCCCGTCCTCAAGCAGCTACCCTTTATCGAGATTGTGGGTAACGTCATGACCTATAACCAGGAAAAGACCCTGCCCACCATCGACTTCTATGACGTCGGCGACGAATGGAGCGAATCGACGCCGACCTTCGAGCAGAAAACGGCTTCCCTGAAGATTATGGGCGGCGACGCCGACGTGGATAACTTCCTCAAGGCGACCCGCAGCAACATCCAGGACCTGGAAACAGCCGTGGTCGAGCTCAAGGCTAAGGCGCTCAAGGACAAGTTCGAGGAGAACTTTATCTACGGCGACGCCTCGGGCGGCAGCAAGGAGTTCGACGGGCTGATAAAGCTCATCGACACCGCCAGCGCCAGCGACCAGCTCATCGCCATGAACGGCACCGGGGCTACCCTGACCCTGGCCAAGCTGGACGAGCTTATCGACGCCGTCAAGGGGGGCAAGCCCGACATACTGCTCATGAGCCGGCGCTCGCGGCGCAAGCTCAACGCCCTGGTCAGGGCGGCGGGGGGCATGATAGAGACCGACCGCGACCGGTGGGGCAGCTTCGTCCAGCTCTGGGACGGCGTACCCATCGGCGTCAACGACTGGATACTGGATACCCACACCCTGAGCGGCGGGGTGGAGACGGCCACCACCGGCGGCGACTGCTCCACTATCTATGCCTTCCAGATGGGCGAAGGCGCCCTGTGCGGCCTGACCGGCCCCGGTCACCTGACGGTGGAGCCCATCGGCTCGCTGGAGACCAAGGACGCGTCGCGCACCCGTATTAAGTGGTACTGCTCGCTGGCGTTGTTCAGCTCCATAAAGAGCGCCGCTCTAATCGGGGTTCAAGACTAAGTTTTAGCGATTTTCGGGGGAGCTTTCAAGCTCCCCCCGAGGAGGAAAATATGGAAAAGCAAGATAGAGCCGGCTGGCTCTGCCGCTACCGTCTCAGCAAGTACCGCGAGGATATCGAGTCCTACCGGGGGGAAGAGGCGGAGTTCCACGAGAAGTTCAAGCCCTACGAGGTAATCGAGGGCGAGGGCAACTGCCTGCTCAATGCCGGCATCAACGAGATGTGGGACCTGATTTGCGGCGAGGTCTCCGGCTCCGAACACATCTTCGATAACGCTGCCGCCCAGATAGGCGTCGGCGACAGCTCGACGGCGGCCACCCCGTCCCAGACCGACCTCCAGGCCGCCACCAACAAGACCTATAAGGGCATGGAGAGCGACTATCCCACCTCCACCAGCCAGAAGGCGACCTTTAAAGCCAGTTTCGGGGATAGCGACGCCAACTACGCCTGGAACGAGTGGGTGGTCAAGCAAGCCACCAGCGCCAAGTGCCTTAACCGAAAGGTCGAATCACTGGGCACAAAGTCGAGCGGCACCTGGACCCTGGAGGTCAGCATCACCTTAAGCTAGCGGGGGCCCGAGGGAGAATGAGGAATGGCTAATAACTTCAGCAGCGACCCCAATTGCATTGCCCTGTGGAAGCTGGAAAACAACGCCGATGACTCCAAGGGCGGCAACGACCTGGCCGAGGTCAACTCTCCGGCTTACGACGATACCGACAGGAAGGAGGGCACGCACTGTATCGACCTGGAACGGGACAACAGCCAATACTGCACGATTGCCGACGGCGACCTGGACTTCGGCTTCCCCGGCAAGAGCGGAACCGGCGAGCCGTCTTTCTCTATCTGCTTCCGGGTAAAGCGAGAGACGCTGATTCCTAATGTCGGAATGGTATCGAAGTATGTCCAGGGGTCGGGTTACCGGACTTTTGTGGTTCGGGGCGGTAGTAGTGGCGAACTGGACTTTTTAATAGGCTGGAACGGGGGAGTCAGCTATACAGCGCTACTCTTCGACTCATATCTGGAAAGCGGCAAGTGGTATCACGTCGGCGTTGCCTATGATGCCTCGGACAACGGCATGAAGATAAGAGTCTGGGATGATAATGCCGGTGCTCTCCTGGATGATAACAAGGAAGGAACTGCCGGCGGCGATATGTATTTCAGTGCCGCCCAGTTTGAAATCGGGCGGTATGGAGCCAGCGATAGCTATATATTCGACGGCAAGCTGGATGAAGTCGCCATCTTCAACAAAGTCCTCACCGATGCCGAGATAGACGCCATAAGAGCCGGGACTTACTCAGGAGGAGCCACCGAAAAGTCCTCCGCCGATACCGGCTCCGGTGTTGACGCCTGTGTTTCGCTGGAAACGGGGGCGGCTAAGACTGCCTCTGACAGCGGCGCCGGTGTTGACGCTGTTGAATCTCTGCAAACCCCGCAGGCTAAGACCTCTTCTGATGTTGGTTCCGGCGCCGAGGGCGCGCCCATCGCCAGCGCCGCGCTGGCGGGCGGTGAAAGCGGTTCCGGGCTCGAAGCCCTTATCGCCCGACTGCTGACTGGTGGCGAAAGCGGCGGCGCTGTTGAAGATTCCGAGGTCGTCGACGAGGGAACGCTTAAAGACCTCTTCGCCGGCGAGGCGGCGGAAGGCATCGATAGCCTTGTCGCCAGGATTGAAATGCCCGTTAAGGGGGGAGGCATGAAACTATGGACTTAAGCACGATGAGAACTATCGTCAGGCGCGACCTGAAAGACGAAGACGCGGGGAACTACCGCTGGAGCGACGACGAGCTGGACCGGCACATCGCCCACGCCCTGAAGGACTTCTCCGAGGCGGTGCCCCTGCCGGCCAAGGCTATCCTGCCCACCACCGACGGCTCCAGGGTAATCGACATTTCCCCCCTGGCCGACCGGGTGATGGTGGAGGCGGTGGAATACCCGCTGGAGCAATTCCCACCCAACTACCCGAAGTTCGCCCTCTGGGGGCACGCCCTGACCCTTTTCGGCGATGAAGCCCCCGACGGCTCGAACTGTAATGTCTATTACGGCATGCTCCATACCCTCAACGCCGAGGGCTCGACCATCGACAGCAAGCATGAAGACCTGGTGGCTATAGGCGCCGAGGGCTACGCCGCCGTGGAATGGGCCGGCTACGCCGTCAACCGGGTCAACCTGGGCGGCACAACTACCCCCAGAGAGTTCCTCGCCTGGGGCAACGGGAAGCTGAAGCAGTTCCGCCAAGAGCTGAAGAGGCTGGGGCGGAGGAACCGCGTCCGCATCCGCCAGTTCTACCAGGTGTAAAGGAGGCTGTTATGACGCTAAGAGAGAAGCCGGCTAAAGCCAAAGAGGGTTTGCCCCGGGAGGCGTTTGCCATCACGGGCGACCCCGCCGACCCCGATAGCTGGAAGCTGCCCCACCACAAGCGGAGCATCTACCGGGCGCTCAAAGGGACACTGGATATAGAAAAAACGGTCGACTGGGAGCGGATGGCGGCGGCGGTGACCGCCCTCTCCCCCCGGGGTTACCGGGGGCGGAGGGTGGCCGCCAGCCCCGAAGAAATCTTAAAAGCCGCCCTCCACCTCGCCGACCACTACCGAAAGGGAGGTAAGGCGCTGCCCGATACGCTGGCGGCGCTGAGTTAAAAAATGAAAGATTGGATAGAGTTAATCAAGGCCGTCATCAGGCCCTTTATCATCGTCTGGGGGTTTTCCGTCTACGGCGTCTGCATCCTGTCGGGACTGGAAGCGCCCACGCTGCTGATGGGGCTGGTGACGGCGGTCATCGTGGAATACTTCGGCGAAAGGGCCGTCAAGAGGCTAAAAGAAAAATGATAGCCCGAATCTATAAATGGCTCTGGAGCCGTATCGGCGGCCGTCCCTGGAGCTATATCATCCGGGACAGCTGCCGGGAGCGCCCGCTGTGGTGGCTCCTCTCGTTCGGAGCGCTGGGCATCCTGCTCGGCCACCTGTTCTGGTAATTTTTGGAGGCTAAATGAGACAACTTAGCACAACGCTGCTCGCCGCCCAGAAGGAGGCTTCGCGGACTCCCTATGTCAGGGTGGAAGCCTCCAACAGGCACGCCGGCGTGGTCAGGCTGCGCTGGGAAAGGCTTTATTCCGGCGAGGAGGACGACTACTATCACGCCGTCACCATGCCCGGCGACGGCTCGCTGGTCAGGGTGAGGCTAACGCCCCCCTCCGATTCCCGGAAGCTCTACCGCCAGCGGGTGGCGGCTCCCGGCGCCCAGTCCGATTTCAGCCAGTGGGTCTATAGCGGCCAGTACGACGTGGTTATCGTGGCCGCCGGCTCGCTGGGAGCCGAGGTTTCCCTGTTCTGGATAACCTCCGACCGCGAGCTTTACCACTTGAAGAGCAGCGACTACGGCGCCAGCTGGGGCAGCCCCCAGCTCCTCACCTACACGCCGACCACTGCCATCAACGGCATCGCCGCCGCCTATAAGCCTAACGGCGATATCGCCCTGTTTTTCGCCGACCAGGCGACCCTCTACGTAATGAAGCGGGTAAATAACAGCTGGGGGAGCAAGCTCACCTGGGACAAGACGACGGGCGACCTCTCCGGCGTCGCCGCCGTCTACGACGGCGACTGGAATCTTTTCGTCACCGGCCAGGATACGGGCGACGATTTTAAGCTCTGGTCGCTGGTCTACGGGGACGGCGGGGAGGTGGCGGCGGGCGACTGGTCGGAGCTCAAGGTTTTTGCCTCGGCTCCCTCCGACGGCGACTACGAATACCGCGCCACCTTCATGGCCAAGCCCGACGTCTATCGCGGCTTATTTATCGAGAGGTTCAACGGCACCGAGTCTTATAACCGCCCCTTCTGGTCGCACTCGGTGACGGAGAGCCAGTTCATCGATAACCTCTGGCGCGAGCCCGTGCCCTTTAACCTGGTAAGCTTATACGGGCTGGCTATCGCCCACCACGGCGATTACGGCTGGCTTTCCGCCCCCTACGGGGTGTGGCGGGCCAGACTGACGGAAGAGACCTTAGATTTGAGCGCCGATATCCTCTCTCTGAAAGAGGAGCTTAAGCCCACCGGGGGCAACCTCGGCGTGGAGCTGAGCAACGACGACGGCAAATATTCGGCGCCGGGAGAGGGCGACCTTTCTTTGTTGGAGCTCGGCTGCCGGCTCGATTTCAGCCCCGGCTATGTCACCGCCCAGGGCAACGAGGTCAGTTCGGGGCAAACCTTTATCCTTGAGTCCTGCGAGCACGCCAGCGCCGGCGGCAAAGCCAGCCTGGTCCTGAACGCCTTCGACGGCTGGAGCCTCATCGAAAGCTGGCGGGCGCGGCAGCAGTTCCGCTGGAACAAACAAGCTGAGGAGATGAGCGTCAAAGACATTCTCGCCTTCGTTCTGGGACGGGTGGGGCTAAAGCTGGAGGTGAAATCAGCGTCTTCGGCGCTGAGCGGCGACTACCCCGACTTCGCCATCAACCCCGATAGCGGCGGCGGCGAGATTATTAAAAAGCTGCTCTCCTTCGTGCCCGATATTTTGTTTATCGAGGGCGATACCGTCTATGTGGTCAATCCCCTGACAGCCGACGCCTCCGATTATTCCTACGGCTCAGCCCACCCCCTGTTCGAGGGCAGATACCTGACTAAAGCCGGGGGGCTTAACCGCCTCCAGGTGGAGGGCTACGACCCCTCGGAGGCCGAACCCGTAGTGGTGGACACCTTCGCCTGGGAGGAGATAGAGCGCCTCTACGAGCGCACGGGCAGGATTGAAGACAGGAATATAGACAGCGTCGCCGGCGCCGAAGAGAGGGGCGAAGCTTTCTTCAGGGGGATGGAGATGGCGGCGGTCAACGGCGCTATCCTGATTCCGGTCAACTGCGGGCAGCAGCTCTACGACGTGATTGATATCACCGACAGCCGCGCCGGACTTTCCGCCGCCAAACGGAGAGTAACCGGGCTGACGCTGGTCTATAGCCCCCGCCGCGGCGAATACCGCCAGCGCTTGGTGCTGGGCGGGGTATAGGGAGAAGCGGGGCGGAGGTGGGGCGGCGTAACCCAAAGGAATTCTAGAGGGTGAATACCCTCTAAGGGTGGGCAGGGTGGGACGATAATACCTCCGCTAACAAGGTGGGGCGAAAAACCCGGGTGGGGCAAAGTAAGGAGAATAACCATGAGGCTGAAGAAAGCGATACTGAAGGGTTTCAATTCCGGCGACTATACCGCCACTATACAGATTAGCGGCAGCTATAAGGTCTACCTGCAGGGCGTCGCCGTGGCGCGCAACATTCCCGCCGCCGAGATGGCGCTGGGGCGAAAGCTGGCGGTCATCTTCTTCGACGAGAATAACGCCAGGGATGCCGTGGTGGTGGCGGTCTATAGCTAATCCCTCCTTGACGGCCAAAGCTACAGGCGATACAATGGCTTGGCTGTCAAAATGACCAAGAAATACGATGTTATCATTGTCGGCGGCGGGCCCGCGGGTATCTTCGCCGCTTTAGAACTGGTTCCCGACGACCTCAAGATTCTGCTCATCGAAGAGGGAAGGGA
>DATKYX010000022.1:0-5214 GCA_035528255.1 Dehalococcoidales bacterium
ATAACCGCCTCCAGCCGGGCGGCGACCTCCACATGCTGGCCGGTGTCGTGCTTTAGGTATATGGGGTGATAGACATAGCCTGTTGCCATAATCGCTCCTGTTTGATGATAGCAGATGTAGGATTACTAGGCAAAGGTTACCCCACCCCCCAGGTTGTTTATCCCACACCTGCCCACCCAGAAACGTCTTTCAAAAGGGGGCTTCGCCCCCTCTTCAACTCCCCTAGAAAGTGGGGAAATGGGACAGAGAACCCTCAAAATAAGAGGTATAAGAGGAGTCTAACTCCTATTGGGTGGGACGGGTGGGACGAAAAACCCACCAATTGAGTTTATCCCCCCGATGGGTTATACTTTTTGACAGTGGTTGGAGGTGACGAGTGCTGGATGTAGCCAAGCTCGAGCTAACGCTCAACGGCAAACCGATAATCAACGATTTAAGCCTGCACGTCGACAAGGGTGAAATCCACGGCATCCTGGGCGAAAACGGCACGGGCAAGACCACCATCGCCAACCTCATCATGGGGACGAACAGCTACCGGCCCACCGCCGGCAAGATGACCTTCGAGGGTGAGGATATCACCGAGCTTTCCGTTTCCCAGCGGGCGCAGCGCGGCATAACCCTCGCCTGGCAGGAGCCGGCGCGGGTGGAGGGGCTGACGGTGAGGGACTACCTCGCCTTGAGCAGCCGCAACGGCCAGGCCGACCGGATTGAGCGCTTTCTGCTGATGGTGGGGCTGGAACCGGCGCAGTATATGGATAGGGACATCGACGCAACTTTGAGCGGCGGCGAGCGGAAAAGGATAGAGATGGCTTCGGTGCTGGCGATGCGCCCCAAGCTGGCCATACTCGACGAGCCCGACTCGGGCATAGACATCGTCGCCCTGCCCCTGCTGCTCAACAGCATCATCGAGATGAACAAACAGGGCTCCTCGGTGCTGCTCATCACCCACAGCGAAAGGGTCACCGAAATTTCCCACCGGGTGTCGATATTATGCGCGGGCACCATAATCAGGACGGGCCCGCCCGCGGAAAGCAGCCAGTGGTTCAAGAACAACTGCCAAACCTGCCTCCATATCAATGAGCCAGAGCACACTAACTAAGATGATTCGCAATTCAGTCGAAAAAGAATACCAGGGGATGATTGACGCCTACGAGAAGGCGGGCGGCGACAAGCGCGTTCTGGAGACCAAGGATGTCGCCAAGCTGGTCGTGCACGAAAACAAGGTTCTGGCTAACGACGGCATCAAGGGCTTAAAAATAGAGACCAGGGAAACCGAAAGCGGCGTCAGCGTCAAGCTCACCGTGGAAGAGGGCGCCAAAATAGCCCGCCCCGTCCACCTCTGTTTCGGGCTCCTGCCCAAGGAAGGCCTGCAGGAAATCATCATGAAGGTGGATGCTAAAGATAACAGTGAAGTCAGCGTCATTGCCCACTGCATCTTCCCCAACGCCGTCAAGGTCATCCACAAGATGGACGCCGACATTGAAATCGGCGCGGGCGCCCGCTTTGACTATAAAGAGACCCATTATCACGGCGAGTCGGGCGGCATCGAGGTCATCCCCAAGGCGAAGGTCAGGGTGAACAAGGGCGGCGTCTGGCAGAGCACCTTTGCCCTGAGTCAGGGGGTGGTGGGCAAGCTGGACTACGACTTCGAGGTCGTCTGCCTGGAGAAGGCGGTCGCCGAGCTGACGGTTAAAGTCTACGGCAAGGGGAACGACGACATCAAGATATGGGAGAAAATATATCTCAACGGCGCCGGCGCCAGGGGCTTAGCCAAGAGCCGCGTGGTGCTGGGCGATAAGGCCAGGGCTGAGGTCAAGGGGGAAACCTACGGCAACGCCCCCTACGCCCGCGGCCATGTTGACTGCATGGAACTGGTCAACGGCACCGAAGCCGTGGCCACAGCCATACCCATCGTCTCGGTAACCAACGGCAAGGCCAAGGTAACCCACGAGGCGGCTATCGGCAGCATCGACCGCAAGCAGGTCGAGACGCTAATGGCACGGGGGTTGGACGAGGACAAGGCGGTGGACGTTATCGTCAAGGGTATATTGAGGTAATCGCAAGAGAATGTCCTTGGACTTAACCAAGGTGGCGGCGCAGGTGGGCAACATGGTCGCCCGGCTGAAAGCCAGCGGCGAGCAAAGGCAAAAGCGCCTGCAAACCGCCCTCGATACCCTTGAACGTAAGTCCATCGATATCGAAGCCTTAAAGAAGAAGATTGATGCCAGTCAGACTACCTGGCTGGTGGCCGGCCTGGTTGACGGGCTTGGTCTGCATTACAAACCCCCGCCCCTCCCCCCGGAATTTTCCGTCCTCGCCACCGACGGCTCTCACATAGACGTTGACCGCCACCAGTCGACCCGATGTTATTTAATCAACATCGGCGCCGTGGCGCTGCAATACGGTTCCAGTCCCCAGGCACTGCTCGACAGCTCCCCCTCGCTCTATTTCGGGGATGAGGAGCTGGTCATCGCCCCCGACGGCAGGGGCCGGGCGCAGCCCATCGAAGGCGCCCTGCTGGGCATTAAGCGCGGCGTGGACGAGTGCCGCCGTCTGGCGGAAATAGCCAAGGAGCTACCCAAAGACAGCTCGGCGCTGGCGCTGGTGGACGGCTCGCTGATTCTCTGGGGGCTGGCGGGTCAGACCTACCCCGAATTCGTCACCGAGGCGCTTTTGATTAAAGGCTTTCTCCGCCACCTTGAGGAGATAAAAAGGCTCAACGCCGAAAGGCGGCTGGCTTTAGCCAGCTATATCAGTTTCCCGCGTTCCACCGACGTGGTCAACGCCCTGAGGGTGGCGCTCTGCCCCCACGAGATTATTGATACCGACCAGCTCTGCGGAGAGTGCGCCTCGAGGGAGTGCGAGGCGGTGGCGGGCGTCCAGGACAGAGAGATTTTTAGCAGCATACTGGAGGAAGGCGAGAGGTCGGCGCTCTTCAGCAGCCAGTCGAAGATAGTCAAAGACCACTACGGCGGGCACTGGGTCTATTTCTTTTATCTGAGAACGGACGGCGAGATAGCGCGGGTGGAGATTCCGCAGTGGGTGGCGCAGAGCGGGGACTTGCTCGACCTGACGCACGGGCTGGTCTTAGACCAGTGCCGGCGGGGGCAGGGCTACCCGGTGGCTTTAGCCGAAGCCCACGAGCAGGCGGTGGTCACCGGCGCCGACAGGGAAACCTTCTGGCAGCTGGTGGAATCGCTATTAATCGGCGAGCATTTGCCCGCCCCCACCTCGGCTAAGAGTTTCAGCAAGCGGACAAGGTGGGTATAAGCGTAATAAAAAATAGGGAGGTATAGAAAATGACTGACAAATTTGGTGTGAGAATATACAAAATGCCAGACTCCGAAGTACTTTTAATAAAACAAACCGTTAAGAAAGCCGGACGCTATGTTATTGATACTTTAAAAGATGGGACACATCGAGAGATACATGTAAGCCTAGATGACACAGTCGGCATTGCAGATGCTGTTCGAAAAGCAATGAGGGGTAAATTATAAGTACCCAAAAGAAGGCGAGTAAACGGACAAGGTGGGTGTGATAGAATAGAAAGAGGGTAACGCCCCCTCTTAGCTCCCAGTTAAGGGAGGAGTAAGTAAGAGTAAAATGGTTCGAGCACCAAATTGGACTGAGTGTGAGTTTACAACACTATTATATCGCCCCGAGTTAGACCATGAACCCTTGGCTAAAATAACAGGGCGCAGCTCAGGAGCTATTGAGGTTGTCAGAGAAGGTGTCCACGCGTGGCACAAGGAGAGAAGAAATCCAGGGAGAATACTATCCAAAATGATGGTTCGCCTTCTTGGGGATAGGAACCGACTCCGCACTCAATGCTGGAAATGCAAAGAATGGTTCTAATATGTAAAATCATTTGGGAGGTAAAACAATGGGAAGTAAAGGCAGAAAGAACGTAAAGAAAGCCAAGAAGGTCAAGGACAAAAAAGACGCCCAGAAAAAATAGTCATTTAAGCAAATCGTAAAACCCTTGTGGAGGACGATATGCCGAATGAATATGAAATCAACGAGCTGGCCAAGGAAGAGTCGTGGCGGATGTTCCGCATCATCGGCGAGCTGGTGGAGGGCTTCGACACCCTCACCGGTATCGAGCCGGCGGTAACCATCTACGGCTCGGCGCGCCTGAAAGAGGGCGATAAGCTCTACGCCCAGACCGAGGAGATTGCCTACCGGCTAGGGCAGCTGGGCTTTTCCATCATAACGGGCGGGGGGCCCGGGGCGATGGCGGCGGCCAACAAGGGCGCGCAAAGGGCCGGGGTGGAATCGGTGGGGCTGAATATCGACCTGCCCCAGGAGCAGGCCGGCAACGCCTACACCACCAAGTCCATAATCTTCCACCACTTCTTCGCCCGCAAGGTGATGCTGGTAAAGTACGCCACCGCCTTCGTCATCATACCCGGCGGATTGGGCACGCTCGACGAGCTGACCGAGGTGCTGACCCTGATACAGACGCTTAAAATCAAGCCCTTCCCGGTGATACTATACGACAGCGGCTACTGGAAGGGCTTCCTGGAATGGTTGAAAAGCTCGGTGCTGAATAAGGGCTGCATCGCCGAGGAAGACCTCGACCTGCTCATCGTCTGCGACCAGCCCGAAGAGGTGGTCGAGGCCGTCCAGGGCTGGTACACCACGCACAAGCTGGTGGGCAAGAAGGCGCTGCCCAAGTAAAAAGGAGTAAAATGGCTGAAAAAGAAAGAGTCGGCGAGGTAATCGAAGCCGGCACCACCAGTTTTAGCGCCCAGTGCTATGAGCTGTATGAAATACCGCCGCTGGGCAGCCTGGTCAAGACCGGGGATGCCTCCGCCGAGCTTTACGCCATCGTCTATAACGCCGCCACCACCAGCCTGGACCCGGGGCGCCGCCCTATCGCCCGCGGCAAAGACGAAACCACCGAGGAGGCAATCTTCCGCTCGTCGCCGCAGCTGACCAAGCTGCTGCGCAGCGAATTCGGGGCGGTGGTGGTGGGGCACAAAGAGGGCGAAAAACTCTATCATCATTTGCCCCCCCGGCCCGCCCACATCCACAGTTTCGTATATCAGTGCACTCCCCAAGAGGTCATGGAGTTCGGGCGGTCTTTCGGATTCTTAAACATATTGCTCAACGCCAATCTGCCCGTTCCCGCCGAGGAGCTGGTCGGCGCCGCCCTGCGCCGGATGAGCGGGGCGCATAAAGACCCGCGCGTCTTTCTAGTGGCGGCGGGCA
>DATKYX010000023.1:0-4159 GCA_035528255.1 Dehalococcoidales bacterium
CCCTTGTTGCCGTGCCGCCCGGCCAGCTTATCGCCTACCGAGACCCGGCGCTTCTGGGCAATCCAGACCTGCACCCACTGGTTGACGCCGGCGGACAGGTCGTCGCCGTTCTCGCGGGAGAAGATCTTGACGTTAATCACCTTGCCCCACTCGCCGTGAGGCACGCGCAGCGAGGTGTCCTTTACCTCTCTGGCTTTCTCGCCGAAGATAGCCCGCAGTAGTTTCTCCTCCGCCGAGAGCTCGGTCTCGCCCTTGGGGGTAATCTTACCCACCAGTATATCATCGGGCCCCACCTCGGCTCCCACCCGCACGATGCCTTCTTCGTCCAGCTCGCGCAGGCTCTCCTCGCCGACGTTGGGTATATCGCGGGTAATCTCTTCGGGACCCAGCTTGGTATCGCGGGCTTCCACCTCGTGTTTCTCGATATGAATCGAGGCGAACTTGTCCTGCTCCACCAAGCGGTTGCTGAGGATAATGGCGTCCTCGAAGTTATAGCCTTCCCAGCTCATAAAGGCGCAGGTCACGTTCTGCCCCAGCGCCAGCTCACCGTATTCGGTGGCCGAGCTATCGGCTAAGACCTGCCCCGCCTCCACCCGCTCGCCCCGGCTCACTATAGACTTCTGGTTGATGCAGGTGCCCTGGTTGGTGCGGACGAATTTCATCAGGGGGTAGGTGTCGTTATCGCTATTATCGGTGGTGACCACAATCTGGGAACTGGTCACCGATGTCACTACTCCGGCGTTCCGGGCGAAGAGTACCTGCCCGCTGTGCTTGGCGACCTCTATTTCCATGCCCGTCGATACCACCGGCGCCTCGGGCCGGAGCAGAGGCACCGCCTGCCGCTGCATGTTGGAGCCCATCAGGGCGCGGTTGGCGTCGTTATGCTCCAGGAAGGGTATCAGGGCGGTGGCAACGCTGACTATCTGCTTGGGCGATACGTCGATTAACTGTATCTTGTCGTGGGTTTCCAGCATATAATGGTCGCCCCATCTGGCTTCGATCCTGTCTTCGAGGAACTGGTTCTTCTCGTCGAGGCGGGCGTTAGCCTGGGCGATAATATACTCGTCCTCTTTGTCGGCGGTCATGTAGCTGATCTCGTCGGAGACAAAGGGGATAATCTTTATCTTTGTTGCCGGTAGCTTGGCCAGCTTAGCGGCGAGCTTGTCGGTAATGACCGTCCTGGCTTTCACCACGGTAGCGCCCTTATCGTCGAGCACCTCTTCCCGGGTCGTCCGGCCCACCAGTGCCTCGGAGCTATTGTCCAGTTCGTTGACGACATGGCGGTAGGGCGTCTCGATAAAGCCGTACTTGTTTATCCGCCCGTAGGTAGCCAGAGAGCCGATAAGACCGATATTGGGCCCCTCCGGCGTCTCGATAGGGCAGATTCTACCGTAGTGGGAAAAGTGAACGTCGCGGACCTCGAAGCCGGCTCGCTCCCTGGATAAGCCCCCCGGCCCCATTGCCGAAAGGCGGCGCTTATGGGTCAATTCCGCCAGGGGGTTGGTCTGGTCCATAAACTGCGATAGCTGCGAGCCCCCGAAGAACTCCCTCACCGCCGCCACCACGGGGCGGATGTTGACCAGGACGCTGGGGGTAGCGGCATCGGCGCCGATGATACTCATTCGCTCCCTGACCACCCGCTGCAGTCGCAGCAAACCGATGCGGAACTGGTTCTGAATCAGCTCGCCGACGGTGCGCACCCGCCGGTTACCCAGGTGGTCGATGTCGTCGGGGGTATCGGTGCCGTTATTAATCATAACGATGTGTCTTACTATTTCGACGATATCTTCTTTGGTCAGGGCGCGCGTGCTTTCCGGAACATCGAGCTTCAGGCGCTTGTTGAGCTTATAGCGCCCCACCTCCCCCAGGTCGTAGCGCAGGGGGTCGAAGAAGAGGTTCTTTATCAGCTTTCGGGCGTTCTCGATATTAGGCGGGTCGCCCGGGCGCAGCTTTCGATAGATATCGAGCAGGGCTTCGGGCTCGTCCTTGACCATAGGCTCGCGCTCCATGGTCGACTTGATAAACTGGTGGTCGGGGGAATTATCCTCGCCGACGAACAGCTCCAGCAGCTTGTCCTCATCGCTGTAACCGATAGCCCGCATCAGGGTGGTTATGGGAATCTTGCGCTTGCCGTTAATCTTGGCTGAGATTACGTCACGGTTGCTGGTCTCGAACTCTAGCCAGGCGCCGCGGGAAGGAATCAGCTTGGCGTGGCAGAGGGTGCGGCCGCTGTTGGCATCCTCTTCACGGGTGAAATAGACGCCCGGCGAGCGCAGCAACTGGCTCACGGCTACTCTCTCGGCGCCGCTGGTGATAAAGGTGCCCTTGGCCGTCATCAGGGGGATGTCGCCGAAGAACAGGTCCTGTTCCTTGATTTCGCCGGTCTCTTTAACCAGCAGTTGCGTCCTGACGTAGAGCGGAGCCGAATAGGTCATGTCTTTCTGGCGGCACTCCTGCTCGGTGTAGTGGGGCTCGCGGAATTCGTAGTCCACGAAGCTCAGCGCCAGGCGGTTGCCGGTGAAATCCTCAATAGGGGATATTTCCTCCAGCGACTGGCGCAGCCCCTTCTCCTGGAACCAGCGGAAGGAATCGGTTTGGACCTGAATTAAATTGGGTACCTCTAAAATCTGGGGTAGGCTGGCGTAGGATTTCTTGGGAACGGGAGGCACCTTCGACTCAATGTTTTCTATTGGCATAAATTCCGTTTCTTACTCTACTCAACGCCTAAAACAGCGGTTAAATTATCACAATGCGGTTCGACTAATGGTTATACCTGTGGCTAGCCCGGAGGCTTTATAAGGTGAAAATAGAAGAGGCATAATACAACCTACCATCTTACCACTATTTTGGACTTCTGTCAAGCCCCTCGGGACGAGTTTGAGAAAAGTGGTCTGAGAAACCGCCGCCGGCTTACTCCTGATTCGGGATGAGGCAGATAAAGCGGAGCACCTGATCGCCGGTGTTGATAAAGCAGTGCTGCTCGCCGGGGGCGATAAAGACGACGCTGCCCTCGCCGATGTCGGTTTCGCCCGGCTCGTCTCTCACCACCCCCCGCCCCGTCAGGATAAACACCTCGTGCTCCCAGGGGTGGGAGTGGTCGGGGGTGGATTTGCCCGGCTCGACCTCGAAGACCCGCATGCAGAAATTGGGGGCGCCGTCCCGGGCGGTGATAACCTCCCGCTTCAATACCCCGGTAAGTTCCCGGGTGGGCTTGGTATCGGTATAGTTAATTACTTTCATGGCTTTCCTTTGCCTCAGTCGCTGGCTTGATAATCCTTGGCCGCGTCTTCGGCTACTTCCTGGAAGCGCTTGTTGTGGACGTCTCGACCCTCGAGATAATCGGGGGGCACCCACTCCATCTCCTCTAAGTTGGCCGTTATCATGGGCAGCAGGTCGTAGGGGATGGTCATAACTATCAGCCCCTTGGGCATAACCTGCCTTGAGTTCCAGCCCGAGTTCAGGTTGGTGACGGTAAAGTTCAGTTCGCCGGTGAGGTATGGCTCGACGAAGAGCCAGGCACAGCCGATTACGGTAGACCCGTGGGCCGTCCAGGTCTTGCCGGTGGTATAGCTGTTCGCCCGGAGCAGGATTTCGGCCTGGGTCGGGTCGGCGGTAATCACCAGCACGTCAGGCTCGAAGGTTATCTTGTCCAGCGGGGCGAAAACGATATATCTACAGGTGCCCCTCTCCAGCCGGGGAGTGGGGGGATAGATTCGGCGGTTGGCGCGCGCCTCCTTGAAGAGCCCCAGCGGGGCGCCCAGCTGCCCGCTCTCGAAGATGGGATTGGGCTCCTCCATACCCAGCACCAGGGGCCCCACGCACTCGAAGTCCTCCTTGGTGGCGTAGAAGGGGGTGCCCTTCTGGGCTTCGGGGAGCATCTCGCAGAAAGCCAGCGTCTTATCCAGCTTCTTGAAACCCTCTGGTTTATTGAGCAGGTACTTAATGCCTACCGGCGGCCTCTCGAAATTAAACTTCTTGAATACGGATAGCTCGCTCATCTCGCCCTCCTTATTTAACTGGGGAAGGGGGGATTTGAACCCCCACGCCTTTCGGCACATGATCCTAAATCATGCTCGTCTGCCAGTTCCGACACTTCCCCTACAAAAAGCCAGTTAATAGTTTAGCACATTGCTTAACACTATTGTAGCTTCTTGACACC
>DATKYX010000024.1:0-3126 GCA_035528255.1 Dehalococcoidales bacterium
TTTAGCGGGAGCGCGGGTTGTGAAGCGTCCCGCTTATGATGGGCTCGTTGATATAAACGTCACCGTTCCTGATTTTGAGGTTGTAACCGCAATCGGGATTGGTGCAAACCCACGCCTTGTAATGAATGGCCGCCCCCTGACTGCCAAAGTCGGACAGGGGCACCAGGTCTCCAGAATTACACTTCTGGCATTTGGGGAAATTAGATTGTTCCATGAAGTCCTCCTCCCAACCAAAATGGAATCTTATGAAGTATACACTATGCTTTTGCCGTTGGCAAGGTTTTATCCAGCGCCGCCGAGCTGAGGCGGGTGTAGATGGGGCCCTCCCCGGTGAGCTGGCTTTTCATCAGGTTGACGCTATCGGCGATAAAGCTCCGGGCGGCATCGAACCCGGTGTCGGCGATGAGCTGCCCCAGCTTTTGGCGCTCGTCGGGGGTGGCCCGGTCGCGCAGGCGGGCCAGGGTCAAATGAGGCGTGAAGCGCCTGCCCTCGGCGGGAAAGCCGAGCCCTTCCAGGCCGGACTCGATACGCTGCTGGAGGCGAGCCAGTGTTTCCACCTCCCCGCCCAACCCCACCCATACTATCTGCACCCGCCTCGGGTTGGGGAAAACGCCCAGCTCCCTGATTTCGAGCGGGAAAGAGGGCGTGCCCCGCACTGCCTCCGTCATAGCCTTAGTTATCTCATTTATCCTGTCCGCCGACACGTTGCCCAGGAACTTCAATGTCAGGTGGATGTTTTCGGGGTCGACCCACTTTACCGGCGCCCGGCTGCCCGCTTTGAGTTGCGCCTGGAGTTCTCTGAGCCCCTTTTTTATCTCTTCGGGGAGCTCGATGGCGATAAAACAGCGAACTTCTTCCATAAGTCTAGGACTCGTTTTTGATGCCGAGCAGCCTCAGGGCGTTGCCGGATAGCATCAGGTCTTTTGTTTCCCGATTCATGTCCAGCGCCTTAATCTCTTCGAGCAGGCGGCGCGGCGGCAGCAGGGGGTAGTCGCTGCCGAAAAGGATTTTGTCGGCGCCGGCCAGCCGGATGCCCTGGCTATAGACATCGGGGCTGTAGAGAAAGGGGGAAGCGGCGGTGTCGAAGTAGACGTTTTTCATCGCCTCTTTGACCTCGGGCATGAGGCTATAGAAGGGCAGCCCCCCGCCCCAGTGGGCGCAGACGATGGTCAGGTCGGGGTAGCTGGTGATAAAGGGGTAGAGCACGTCGGGGGTGATGCCACCCTTGCCCGGGTAGCTGTGACCCACCGGCTCCGAGGCGTGGGTGAGCAGAATCAAATTATGCTGCTGGAGCGCTTCGACGAAGGGCGTCATCACCGTCTCGTCGGCGAAGTCGAATAGCTGTAAATCGGGCCTTATCTCGCCTATACCCCTGAGCCCGGCCCCGGCGCAGCGCTCGATTTCGGCGACGGCGGCTTTAGTCGATTGGGGCTGAACGGCGCCGAAGCCGACCAGCCTTTTGGGGTAGCGGGATACGGCATCGATGATATAGTCGTTGGTTTCGACGCAAAGCTCGTGGGTCGTCCAGCCGATGTTGAGGATGACCGAGATATCAATCCCGGTTTTATCCATTTCGGCGATAAGCTCTTCGGCGGTGGCTATTTTGGCCTCGGGGTTGGAGTAGAGTATAGCGAAACAGGGGTCGCGGTCGATGTACTGACCGCGATTCTTCTTTATCTGGGGAGGGAAGACATGGGTATGAAAGTCAACCGTCACAGCCTGATTATAGCAGACGCCCAGAGGGGCTTCAAGCAGGGGAAGATTACTCTTCCGGCTTTTCTTCCGCTTTCCCCCCGGGCTCCTTGCCCTCTTCGGCCGGAGCCTCTTCGGCGCCTTCCTCCACCTCGGCGGCGACCTCTGCGGGCACCACCTCTTCCTCGACCTCCATCCGTACCTCGCTGACCTTGACCACCAGCTGGTCGGGTTCGTCCATAACGGTAACTCCGGAGCCGAGGACAATATCCCTGACGAAGATTGCCTGCTCGACATCCTCTAAGACGCTTAAGTCGACCTCAATCTGGGGTGGGAGGTCGTCGGGGAGGCATTCCAGGGCCAGGCTGGTGAGGTTGTGGGCTATGGTGCGCCCCTTTTCTTTCATGGCCGGGGCTTCGCCAATCAAAACGATGGGCACGTCCGCCGTTATCTTCTCGGTCATAATCACCTGGTAGAAGTCGACGTGGAGCAACTCGCCGCTGCGGGGCTCTTTCTGGATTTCCCGGATGAAGACGCTGCGGGGTTGTTCGTCGCCTTCAATATCGAGGGCGATAATACGGGTCATCCCCGCCCGGGCTATCGTCTTTTTCAGGGTGGGGGTATCGCACTGGAGGGCCAGCGAATCGAGGTCGTGCCCGAAAAGGTGCGTCGGGGTTATGCCCTGGCGGCGCAGAAATCGGGTCTTCTTGCCCACTATCTCTCTTTTGCTAGCCTGCAGTTTCAGTTTTTCCATCTGTCTCCTCTACCCACTCTAGTATGCCAGCATCAAAACCAGGCCTGTGGACAGCACCACTATGCCTAAAACCAGTAAGCTGACGAGTAATTTCATATCCACTAACATTAACACTTTCCCGGGGGTAAAGTCAATTTGATTCAGCTAGACTTAGAGCCTGAAACTGGTGTATAATCAAAGCACAAATGGTGATGAAATCTGTACCTGAAATGGGCGGTTCGGAATCAACCTCGGCTACTAATGCAGAAGCCGAGGTTTTTTCGTTATCAGCCTCGATTGCCGGGATGGAGGCGATGGCTAAAAAGCTGCGCCGCCACATCATTACCATGATAGGCAAGGCGGGCAGCGGCCACCCCGGCGGCTCCCTTTCCGCGGTGGAGATTCTGACCACTCTCTATTTTAAGCTGATGAGGCATAAACCCCTCGACCCGCAGTGGCCGGACCGGGACCGCTTTATCCTGAGCAAGGGGCACGCCGCCCCCATCCTCTACGCCACCCTGGCCGAGTGCGGCTACTTCCCCGTGGAGGAGCTGCTCACTCTGCGGCAGATGGACAGCCGCCTGCAGGGGCACCCCGACCGCACGATTACGCCCGGCGTGGAGATGTCGTCGGGCTCGCTGGGGCAGGGCTTGTCCTTTGCCCTGGGCGTGGCTCTGGCCGGCCGTATCGACGGGCGGGAC
>DATKYX010000025.1:0-3050 GCA_035528255.1 Dehalococcoidales bacterium
GCGGGCTTCCCTGCCCGCCGCCACCACCGCCATGCGCTGGCGGTGACGGGGGTCGCGGCCGATATCGGCCTCGATAATGCCTTCTTCGGGCTCCAGTTTGCCCTTGACCAGCGCCAGGTATGCCTTGGTCACGGAGTGGGACTTGAACTGCTTGGCCAGGTCAACCTGGGCGGCGCTGTTCTTGGCCACCAGCATCACGCCCGAGGTGTCTTTATCCAATCGGTGGACGACGCCGGGGCGCAGGAAGTCGCCGATGTCGGCCAGGTGGGGGAAGTGGGCCAGAATGGCGTTGACCAGGGTATGGGCGGGGTGGCCGGGGGCGGGGTGGACGATGAGCCCGGCCGGCTTATCGACGACGAGAAGGTCGTCGTCTTCGTAGATGATTTCGAGGGGAATCGCCTCTGGTTTTAATTCCTGGGGCGGGGTGGGGGGAATATTAAGCTCAATCCTGTCGCCGGCATTGAGCCTGAGACCGGGCTTGGCCGGCCGGCCGTTTACGGTGATATTGCCCGCGGCAATGAGCTTCTGCACCTGTGTCCGCGAAAGCTCGGGTACTCTAGCGCAGACATACTTGTCGAGGCGGGCGTCCCCATCAGCGGTAAGGCTATATGACTTGTCCATGACTTCTCAAGCCGATGAATCCGGCTTTATTAGCGTGAGCAGCAAAGAAAAAGCCAGCAGGATGGCGCCCACCACCAGCGACGAGTCGGCGATGTTGAAGGGGGGCCACCGGCCGACGCCGATGAAATCGGTAACGCCGACGAAGCGGGAGGGGTCGATAAGATAGCATACCCGTTCGATGAGGTTGCCAATGATACCGGCCAGAACCAGGCCCAGCGCCAGCCAGCTCAGGCGGCCGACGAAAATGGGGTAGCGACGATGAATCCAGAGGACGTAGAATAGCACCAGGACAGCGACGACGCCGGCGATTATGGCCAGGAGTAGGGCCTGTCCCTGAAACATGCCGAAGGCGGCGCCGGTGTTCTTGACACGGACTATGCTGAAGATTCCCGCCTGCCAGAGCGTCTCATTGACCTCAAGATTATCCCTTATCAACCACTTGGTGAGCTGGTCGGCAACCAGCACGCCCAGGGCGATAAGGAAAAAGCCCAGCCTCCAGCTCCTGTCCCGGAGATTACTTACCTTTCGCCTCCTTCGCCAGGCGCGCCTTGCAGTCCAGGCACAGGCCGGCCTGGGGCAGCGCCTCCAGTCGCTCCGGGTTTATCGGCTTGCCGCAGTTATCGCACAAGCCATAAGTCCCGTCTTCGAACTTCTGCAGGGCATGGTCGACATCGGCCGTCTGGTCTCTAAGCCTCTTTTCCAGCGTCAGCCGCCTTTCCAGCTCGAAGCTCTCGGTAGCTTCCTCTTCCCGTTTGCCGAAGGGGCTGCCTTCACGCCGTTCGTCAGCCGGACGGACGCTGGATTGAAGTTGTTCCAATTCTTCACTAAGCCGCTTTTGCTCGCTTTCCAGGCGACTTCGCAGCATATTGAAGCCTGCATTCGTTTTTCCCATCTTCTTCTTCATCTTTCCCTCCCCCTGCTCGCCTATGTTGGTAGGTAAGCATCATGGTTGACGATTTTGCGCGAAAGCAACGATTGGGCAGAAGGGGCAGCGCTATAAAGCAAACGACGAATAGCGCCGCTATATCTCAAGTGTATCTCAATTATTTTGTTTGGTCAATGCCCCCAGACACATTTTGGAGATTTTTAGGGGTAACCTACAAGAGGATTTAAGGGGAGAAGCCCTATTATCTTTTCCCAACTCCCCACACCTTGTTAGCGCAGGTCTTTATTTCCCACCCATAGCCCACCCTATAAGGGTGGTACCCCTTATATATCCCCCTGTAGGAGTTACGCCACCATAGGGGAGGGGCGCGTATCCCCCAGGTTAAGGGGTTTACCCATTAAGGTGGGCTGGGTAGGGACGAAAGACCCACGTTCACCAGGGTGGGGTGGGAAGAAAGACCGGGGGGCTTGACAACCGTGATAAAATTATACATATAAATGATAATCCTTTTCATTTAGAGGCTGATATGAGGCTTAGCGAAAATAAGATAACCGCTTCCTTGAAGCACCACGGCTATAAGCTCACCCCGCAGCGCCGGGCGGTTATCGGCGCCATCGCCTCCAGCCCCGACCACCTCACCCCCGCCGCCCTCTACCGGAAGGTGCGGCAGGACCACCCTGCCATCGGGCTGGTGACCGTTTACCGCACCCTGGAGATACTGGCTAAACTGGAGCTTATCTGCGAGGTGCACGCGGGGGGGAGCTGCCACAGCTACACCATCGCCGCCCCGGGACACCACCACCACCTTATCTGCGCCGACTGCGGCGAGGTTATCGATTTCAGCGGCTATTACCTTACCGAGCTGGAAAAAAGGCTTTGCCGGGAGACCGGCTTTGAGATAGAGGGGCACCTGCTCGAGTTCATCGGGCGCTGCCAGAATTGCCGGCAACATGCTTAGACGGATATGGCACGAGCTTAAAGCCCACGCGCCTTTCACGGCACTGGGGGCGGTCAGCGGCATCATCGTCATGGGCATCATTCTCATTGTCGACATGCCCGCCTCTACTTCCGAGGCTATTTTTTACACCCTGCACCCGATGCACGTCGTCCTGAGCGCCCTGGTAACCACCGCCATGTACCGGAGGTACAGCCGGGGGCGGCTCTGGGCGGCTATTCTAATCGGCTACCTGGGCTCGGTGGGCATCGCCACCTTGAGCGACACCGTGATTCCCTTCGTGGAGGGGAGCGCGCTGAGCATCGACATCGGCTTCCACCTGCCCTTCCTGGAGACGAGCGCCTTCCCCTATCTGAATGTGCCCACGTGGATAGTGATAAACTCGGCGGCCGCTATCGGCATCGCCACCGGTTACTGGAAGCAGGTCACCAAAGTCCCCCACTTCGGGCACGTGCTGCTGAGCACCTGGGCTTCGCTTTTCTATTTCACCGCCTTCGGCACCGCTTCCTGGGTGCCCCTGCTGCCCCTGATTTTCGTCTTCCTCTTCCTTGCCGTCTGGCTGCCCTGCTGCCTGAGCGACATCGCCTT
>DATKYX010000026.1:0-6114 GCA_035528255.1 Dehalococcoidales bacterium
GGCTTCGACCCTGGTCTTGATGTGCTGGTTGAGGTGAAAGTCATCGTTGCCTTCCAGCGTCAGCATGGGCAGTTTTATGGCGTCCCGGAAGATGATGTCGCCGATGCCGCGGTGGCAGAACGCCTGGACGTAGTGGATGACACCGTCCACCCGCCGCTTTTTAAGCTCGGCGGTGATGTCCTCGAGGCGGTCGTATATGGAGTAGGGGTAGGTGTAGCCTGTGTATTGCTCGGCCAGGGAGGGGGTGGGGCGGGGCATGGCGAACTGGCGCTGGATTTCGTTGAAGACCACCCTGGCTCCGTTATTCTCCAAAAAGTTATAGAGGTCTTTGCCGTAGACCGAGGGCACGCCGATATAGGCTATCCTGTGATAGTCGGAGGAGTAGGGCCGGCGCTTGAGGCACTGCTTTATTAATTCCTCAAGCTCCTGCCGATAGCTATTATAATCCCGATTAAAGTCGGAGGCGGAGACCAGCCAGAGGTGGTTCTCGTAGCCGCTGACCACGCCCTCTTTCCAGGTTAGCTCGTCCAGTTTGAGCGCCAGTTGCCGGCAGGGCTTCAACTGCTCCCCGACCCTGTCGGCGGCGGAGAGGGTGGTTTTCAGGGTTTTGGCCAGCGCCTCCAATGACCTTTGCATCAGGGTGGAGTCGGGGTGGTCGGGGTAGGCGAAGGGTATGGTCTTAATGCCCTTGAGTTTGAGCACCTCCATGAGCATGACGGTGTTGGAGCAATCGCCCGTGGTGACGCAGAGAACGGTATCAACCTTTTGCTCAATGCAGACGCCGTAGATGCCCTTAATCCAGCTGCAACAGTTCAGGGGGAAGCCATCCTTCTCGGCGATACTGACCAGCCTTTCGGGGTTGGGGTCGGTGATGAAGATATTATTGAGGTCGACGGGCTGGCAGCCAGCGGCAAGCAGAACCTCGGTGGGAACGGTGGTGGTAATGCCGATTTTTTTCATCTGTCTTTCTTATCGTAGAGCAGCTCGCAGGGCAGGTATCTCGCCTTGCCCCAGGCTTCGGTTATCATCTTCATTCTATGCCCGCTGTCGTTGGCCGAGATTACGTGGTAGAGGGGGTGGGAGGAGGGCGAAGCCGGCTTGAAGTCCTCGACATATTTATAGCCCAGCTCCTTTAAGCCCGCCTTGAAGAGCCTGACCAGCCTCTTTTTCATCTTTTCCGAGCTTATCTTGCCGTCAACTCTTTTCTGGCTGATTTCCTGCCAATCATGGTTGCCGTAGAGGCGGGTTATGGAGGACTGGCATTCGGGGCGGGGCAGGTTGCGCAATAGCGCCATCTCCAGCGGGAAGAGTATTAAAAGCTCCACCTTATGCCCCTGCCAGTCCTGGCCGTGGGTGGCCAGCTTCCTTATGGTCGACCAGCGCAACTGGCGGTAGCCGGGCGGGTCGATGAGGGCGAGGCTCGACGCCGAGCGGGGAATGAGGTCGAAAGCCTGCTTGAGGACTTTTTCGCTGACGCAGTTGCCGGTTATTATATTTACATTGGCGTCATGGCGCGCCGTCAACTGCTCCAGGCTTTCGGCGTCATCGGGGTCTTGGGTGATGAGTATGTAGCGGTTGAACTTTCTTTTCACGGACAGCGCCCGCAGCGCCGAGTCTTCGATGACGCAGTCGGTGCCCTTGCAGAGGCATTTGCCGCCGCCGGCGTAAAGCTCCAGGTAGCAATAGCGGTCTTTGCCCAGCGCGCCGGTGTAGGCTTCGATATAGTCGGTGAAGCACTCCAGCTTGTGGCAGACCCACTTCCTGATGGGCTTCAGGTTCTTCCCGGCTAAGTCCAGCTTGTTCATTTTATTGCTTCAGATTGTAAAAAGCGCTCATTCCGGCAAAGCTGCCGTTTTCGGCCAGCTCTTCTTCAATGCGGAGCAGGCGGTTATACTTGGCAGTGCGCTCGGAGCGGCAAGGGGCGCCCGCCTTGATTAGACCGGTGTTAAGGCCCACCGCCAGGTCGGCGATGGTGGTGTCTTCGGTTTCGCCGGAGCGGTGGCTGACCACCGCCGTCCAGCCCGCCTGTTGCGCCATCTTGATGGCGGCGACGGTTTCGGTGAGGGTGCCTATCTGGTTGAGCTTGATGAGAATGGAGTTGGAGGCCTTGAGCTCTATGCCCTTGCTTAACCGCTGGACGTTGGTGACATAGAGGTCGTCGCCGACGAGCTGGACTTTATCGCCCAGCTTTTCGGTAATCAGTTGCCAGCCTTCCCAGTCGTCTTCAGCCATGCCGTCCTCGATGCTGATGATAGGGTAGGTGTCCGCCCATTTGACATAATAATCAACCATCTCTTCACTGCTTAAGGAGACGCCCTCCCGCGCCAGTATGTATTTGCCGTCCTTGTAGAACTCGCTGGCGGCGGGGTCTAAAGCGATGAAGCAGTCCTTGCCCGGAACATATCCGGCTTTTTCCATAGCGGCCAGTATGGCTTCGATGGCGTCTTTGTTGGAGGGGAGGGAGGGGGCAAAGCCGCCTTCGTCGCCGACGTTGGTGTTCAAGCCTCTGCCGGCGAGCACCTTCTTCAATGCGTGATAAATCTCGGTAGCCATCCTTAGTGCTTCGCTAAAGCTTTCAGCCCCGGCGGGGACGATCATGAACTCCTGAAAGTCGGTGGAGCCGGTGGCGTGCTTGCCGCCGTTGAGGATATTGAGCATGGGCACGGGCAGGGAGTAAATGTCTTCCTGCCCCAGGTAGAGGTAGAAGGGCATTTCGGCGGAATTAGCCACGGCGCGGGCGGTGGCTAATGATACTCCCAGTATGGCGTTAGCCCCCAGGCGCGACTTGTTGGGCGTGCCGTCGAGCTCTATCAATTTCCGGTCTAAAGCGGGCTGGTCGGTGGCGGATATGCCTTTTACCGCCCGAGCGATTTCGTTATTGACGTTAGCCGCCGCTTTGAGCACGCCCTTGCCGCCGAAGCGGGACTTATCGCCGTCCCTGAGTTCCACGGCTTCGTGTTGGCCGGTGCTGGCGCCGGAGGGCACCGCCGCCCGGCCTACAATGCCGTCGTCGAGAGTTACCTCGACCTCAAGGGTGGGATTGCCCCTGGAGTCTAAAATCTCTCTGGCTCGGACACTATCGATCTTAGTCATTCGACTCCTTTGCGGCCTTGAGGGCTTTGTCCACCGCCTCGGCGGCATTTTTAGCATTAATGATTGCCTTGTCCTCTTTGCCGTTGCGGGCTATCGACCAGGTGTTCAGGCCGATAACGGGGATGCCGCTCTGGAGGGCGTGGCTTATCTCGGAGAGGGTGCCGTAGTTGCCGCCGACGGCGATGACCGCCTGGCCCGACTTGACCACAGCCACGTTGCGGGCGTAGCCGATGCCGGTGACGATGGGAATTTCGACATAGGGGTTGGCCGACTGGCGGTTGTCCCCGGGCAGGACGCCGATGGTGGTGCCGCCTTCGGCGCTGGCGCCTTTACAGGCGGCCTCCATGACTCCACCCAGACCGCCGCACACCAGGGTGGCGCCGCGCCTGGCCAGTTCACGCCCGACTTCTTCAGCCAGGCGGGCTTCTTCACGGTTGCAGCTGCCACCGCCGATAACGGCGATGATGGGTTGTTTTTCGGTCATGCGTATAGGGATTATAGCACCAGAAAGTGGGGTTTGGAAACTGCCTCGCCTCCCCGCAGGTTTTATTTCCCACCCAATACCCACCCTATAGAGGTTAGACCTCTATAAACTCCTTATTTTTTTGGGGGGGGGTCCCACACCCCGTCTTGGCGAGCGTGCGTTTTTCGTCCCACCCAGACCCACCCTAATGAGCTAGCGCTCCTTAACCTGTGGGTCCGTTCCTCATATTTTGGGTGCTAATTATACTTGTTCATGGCGGGGGTTAAGCCCTCGGTGAGGAGGCAGAGGATGGCTTCGTTGGCGGTGGGGAGAATCTTATCGATAGCCCGTTTTTCGGCGGGGGTGAAGTCGCTGAGGACGTAGTCGATAATACCATCTTCGCTGATTTCGGGGTTGTTTGGTCTTCCAATGCCTATCCGAAGGCGAATAAAGTCCCGGGTGCCTATTTCCTGAATGATGGAATTGATGCCCTTATGCCCGCCGGAGCCGCTGCCGTGGCTTATGCGAATTTTAGCCAGGGGCAGGTCGAGGTCGTCGTGAATGATGATGAGGTCGTTGAGGTCTACCTTGAACTTCTTTATCAAACGGCTTACCAATTGGCCGCTGTTGTTCATAAAGGTCTGGGGGCGGGCCAACATCACCTCGTTATCAACCACCGCGCCGGCGCCGACGCGCGCCAGCCCCTTCTTTTTGTCGAACTTTATGCCCTCGGTGCGGGCGAAGCGGTTGAGGCAGACAAAGCCGATGTTGTGGCGGTTGCGGGCGTAAGAGCGCCCCGGATTGCCTAAGCCGACAATTAATTTCATTATGATTTTCCCTCCAGAAGGCGGAGTAATTCCTTTTCGCCGATTTGCGGTGTGCCCAGCTCGTTGGCTTTAGCCAGCTTGGTGCCGCCCGGGTCGGCGCCGACCACGAGATAGGAGGTCTTCTTGGTAACATTATCTTTGGCCGTGCCGCCCAAAGCCTTGATTTTCTCCTCGGCTTCCTGGCGGCTGAAAGATTCCATCCTTCCGGTGATAACGAACTCCTTACCGGAGAGGGGCAGTTCGGCGGGACTGGCTTCTTCTTTCAGTTTGACCTTAGCCTCCCTTAGTCCTTGGATGATTTTTTGGTTTTCCTCCTGTCTAAAGAAGGCGAGGATGCTGTCGGCAATCTTGGGGCCGATGGCTTCGATGGCCATTAGTTCGTCCTTAGATGCCTTAGCCAGCTTATCGATACTGCCGAAGCGTTTGGCTAAAATCTCCGCCGTCTCGCCGCCGATGTGGCGTATGCCTAAAGCAAAGATTAATCTGGACAGGGGCCTGTCTTTGCTCTCCTCTATGGCGTTGAGCAGGTTCTCCACGCTCTTTTCGCCCGTGTTTTCCAGCTCCAGCAGCTCGGCTCGTTTCTCTTTCAGCCTGTAGAGGTCAGCGGCGTTTTTGACCAGCCCGTGGTTATAAAGTATCACGCTCTGGGCTTCGCCGATGCCCTCGATATCCATCGCCCCCCGTGAGGTGAAGAGCTCGATGCGCTGTTGTGCCTGAGCCGGGCAGGTAGCATTAGAGCAATAGTACATGACCTCGCCCTCGGGCTTGACGATGCTGTCCTTACCGCATTCGGGGCAGGTGGGGCGTCCCGAAGCGTTTTTGGGCAGCTTGTCCAGCAGGCTGAACTCCTTTCCTCTGCCTTCGCGCTCACGGCTGGCGGGGGTGGGGCCGATGACCTGGGGGATGACCTCGCCGGCGCGCTGGATGACCACGGTGTCGCCGACGCGGATGTCCTTGCGCCGTATGTCGTCTTCGTTGTGCAGGGCGGCGTGCTTGATGGTGACGCCGCCTATCGCCACCGGCTTGAGAATGGCGACAGGATTCAGCGTGCCGGTTCTGCCGACATTAATGTCGATTTGCTCTAAAACGGTGGTGCCCTGGACGGCGGGGAACTTGTAGGCGATTGCCCACCGTGGCTCGCGCCCGACGTCGCCCAGGCGTTGCTGCAGTTCAATCGGGTTGACTTTGACCACGACGCCGTCGGCTTCGTAGGGCAGGCTCTCCCGGCGCTCCACCCATTTATTGTAGTAGGCTTCGACTTCATCAATGCTCTTGAGCAGCCGGTTGTTGGGGTTTATCTTGAAGCCTAATGATTTCAGGTATTCCATCGTTTCCCAGTGGGTGGGTGGGGTGGCTTTGTCTTCGGCGTAGCCGAGCATATAGATATAGATATCGAGCGGGCGCTTGGCGGTGATGCGGGGGTCGAGCTGGCGCACCGAGCCGGCGGCGGCGTTGCGGGGGTTGGCAAAGAGGGGCAAGCCTTCTTCAGCCCGTTCGCGGTTCAGCTGCTCAAATTTTGCCTTTGGTAAAAATACCTCGCCGCGCACCTCGAACCGGGGCGGGAAGTCTCCATGAACGGATAAAGGTATGCTCCTCACCGTTTTCAGGTTCTGGGTGATGTCTTCGCCGCGCAGGCCGTCGCCGCGGGTAGCCCCGGTGGCGAACTGCCCGTTAACGTAGGTCAGCGCCACGGCCAGGCCGTCAATCTTGTGCTCACAGGCGAAGTCGAAC
>DATKYX010000027.1:0-3662 GCA_035528255.1 Dehalococcoidales bacterium
TATACCGAAAACTCGCCGCTGGCCGTCATGGGCAAGGACGACAAGATATTCGGGCTCCAGTTCCACCCCGAGGTTGCCCACACGCCCGAGGGCAAGAAAATCCTGAAGAACTTTGTCTATCGGGTCTGCGGCTGCAAGGGCAACTGGACGATGAGCAACTTCATCCAGGACAGCCTGGCCGGCGTCCAGGAGCAGGTGGGCAAGGGCAAGGTCATTAATGCCCTCTCCGGCGGCGTCGATTCGGCGGTGGTGGCTGTTCTTATCCACCGCGCTATCGGCGACCAGCTTACCTGCATCTTCGTTAACCACGGCATGCTCCGCCGCGAGGAAGTGGAGAGGACATTTAACGTCTTCCGCCTCAACCTGGGGATGAATATCGTCTATGTAGATGCCAGCGCCCGCTTCCTCAAGCGCCTGAAGGGGGTGACCGACCCCGAGACCAAGCGCAAGGTGATAGGCGGGGAGTTTATCCATGTCTTCGAGGAAGAAGCCAAGAAGATAGGCAAGGTCGATTTCCTGGCACAGGGGACGCTCTACCCCGACGTCATCGAGAGCGCTTCCACCGCCAGCGCCGCCGCCAAGATAAAGACCCACCATAATGTCGGCGGCTTACCGTCCAAGATGACGCTTAAACTGCTCGAACCGTTGCGCTACCTGTTCAAGGACGAGGTGCGCAAGGTGGGGCTGGCATTAGAGCTTCCCGAGGAAATGGTCTGGCGGCAGCCCTTCCCCGGTCCCGGACTGGCCATCCGCATTATCGGTGAGGTCACCCGGGAAAAGATTGATATACTCCAGGCCGCCGACTGGGTGGTGATGAACGAGATTAAGAAGGCGAACCTCTACCGCCAGCTCTGGCAGAGCTTTGCCATCCTCACCGATGTCAGGAGCGTGGGAGTGATGGGCGACTACCGCACCTACGGTTATCTGGTGGCAGTGCGCGCCGTCACCAGCGAGGACGCCATGACCGCCGACTGGGCGCGCCTGCCCTACGATGTCCTGGCGCGCATTTCCAACCGCATTGTCAACGAAGTACCCGGAGTCAATCGGGTAGTATATGACATAACCTCCAAGCCCCCCTCAACCATTGAGTGGGAGTAAGAATAAGAGGGAGGCAGCCAATGAATGTCGCGCGGATTATCTTCGGGGTAATCTATCTCCTCGGCGCCGCCACCAATATCACACTGGCTTCGATAAATGGTGTAGAGCTTTACCACGGTTTTGCCGACCTTTCAATTTTCGGCTGGTATCTCGACGCCTGGCAAACGATAGTAGTCCCGTACATGCTTTTATTCATCATCCTCACTATTGTCTACGAGATTACCATGGGGCTGTTGTTCATTATCAACCGGAAATTTATGAAGATAGCCTTAATCATGGGCATTATTTTCTGCCTGGGGACAGCACCGGTTATGATTCAGGCGGTATATATCAACGTATCTCTGGCCCTTATACAGGCGTTTCTGCTCTGGAAAGAATGCCGCCGGGGGGCTGTGAGCACGGCAAATTGAGCGATTAGAGCAAGCTATTTCCTTATAGAAGCGAGGACCGATTATTGAAAATCCTAGTCGTCGGCGGCGGAGCCAGGGAGCACACGCTGGTCTGGAAGCTGGCTCAAAGCCCCAAAGTCAATGAAATCTATGTCGCCCCGGGTAACGCGGGCACAGCCCAAATCGCTCAAAACCTCGACATCAAGCCCACCGACATCGATGCGCTGGTTAAAACAGCCGGCGAAAAGGGCATCGACCTCACCGTGGTCGGGCCCGAAGCGCCTTTAGCCGAGGGCATCGCCGACAAGTTCCTAATCAGGGGGATGCAGGTTTTCGGCGCCACCAGGCAGGCCACCGAGATAGAATCGAGCAAGGTCTTCGCCAAGGAGTTGATGCAGAAATACAACATCCCCTGCGCCGAAAGCGTCAGCTTCTCCGACTATAAAGAGGCAAAAGAATATCTCCAAAAACAGAAAGCCCCCGTCGTAGTCAAAGCCGACGGGCTGGCGGCGGGGAAGGGGGTCATCGTCGCCGAGACCATCCCCCAGGCCCTCGATGCCCTCTCCCTCATAATGCAGGATAAAGCCTTCGGCGCCGCCGGCGACCGCGTTATTATCGAGGAGTATCTTTCGGGACGTGAGATGAGCGTCTTCGCCTTCAGCGACGGGCATACCGTAATCCCCATGATGGCGGCTTGCGATTACAAGCCCGCCTTCGACGGCAACAAGGGCCCCAATACCGGGGGCATGGGCAGCTACAGCCCGCCGCCGTTTTTGACTCCGGCGCTGGCCAAAACGGTGCGGGAGAAAGTCATGGAGCCGGCGATAAAGGCGATGCACGAAGAGGGCAGGCCCTACCGGGGCGTCCTCTACGGCGGCTTGATGATTTCCGACGGCAATCCCAAGGTGCTGGAGTTCAACGCCCGCTTCGGCGACCCCGAAGCTCAGGTCACGTTACCACTTCTCAAGACCGACCTGGTGGATATCATGCTGGCGGTCAACGATAACCGCCTCGGACAGGTCAAAATCGAATGGAGCGATGACGCCTGCGTGGGGGTGGTTATGGCGTCGGGTGGCTACCCCGCCAGCTATAAGACTGGCTTTCCTATCAGTGGGCTGGATAACCTGGATAAAGACATCGTCGTCTTTCACGCCGGAACCAAGATTGGTGCTAAAGGCGAGGTATTAACCGGTGGCGGGCGGGTGCTAACTGTGATGGCCAGAGGTAAGACTCTTAACGAAGCCCGCGAAAAGGTTTACGCCAATATCCCCCGCATTAAGTTCGAGGGCTGCCACTACCGCCAGGATATTGCCTTAATAAAAGAGGGATGATACAAGCGCAAACTACCATATACATTAATAATAATGTACATTATTATATATAGAGTTCCCACTTTTCGAGGGAGGTAGATAAAAATGCCGCTGGTCGCCGTCGTTATGGGTTCCAAGTCCGATGCCGAAGCCATCAAGCCGACGCTGGATATTTTAGATGCCCTGGGCATCGAGCACGAGGTTAACGTTATATCCGCCCACCGCACCCCCGATAAGGCGCGTGACTACGCCCTCTCGGCGCGGGAGCGGGGCATCGAGGTCATCATCGCGGCGGCGGGCGGGGCGGCGCATTTGCCCGGAGTCCTGGCCAGCTGGACGACCCTGCCCGTTATCGGCGTGCCCATCGCCAGCGGCGAGCTAAAGGGGGTCGACGCACTCTACTCCATAGTCCAGATGCCGGCGGGCATTCCCGTGGCAGCCGTGGCTATCGGTAGCGCCGGCGCCAAGAACGCTGCTTACTTAGCCGCCGAAATTCTGGGCATAAAGCATGATAAAATAAGGAAAGCCTACGAAGAATATCGTAGCCAACTCAAGGGAGAAAAGCCATGATTGAGCGCTATTCCAGGCCCCGAATGAAGAGAGTCTGGTCGGACGAGAATAAGTTCGCCAAGTGGCTCCAGGTTGAGATTGCCGTCTGTGAGGCGTGGGCGGAAATGGGCGTTATTCCCCGCAAAGACCTCTCCAAGATAAAGCTGGCGCGGGTCAACCTCAAGCGCATGGAGGAAATCTTAAAAGAGACCCACCACGACGTAACCGCTTTCCTGGGCTCGGTATCCGAAAGCCTGGGGGAGGAATCGCGCTTCGTCCACCTCGGTCTTACCTCCTCCGACGTCATCGATACCGC
>DATKYX010000028.1:0-2154 GCA_035528255.1 Dehalococcoidales bacterium
GAGGTCGGCCCGGGCCAGCAAAGCCTGAGCCACGGTGATGTCGTGTTCGGCGAAAAGCTGCTCGTAGAGGTTCATCAGGCGGTGCTGCCCTACCGAAGACAGCACCTGCTTAAAAGGGATGTCCCGGACGCGCTTGTTTAAGCCCAGCTTACTCCGGCCCGCCGCTATCGCCCCCGAGGAGACGAGAATAACCTCCCGCCCCTCCCCATGCAGTTGGGCCAGCTGAGCCACCAGGTTGGACATTACCTCTTTATCGAGGTTGTCGCCGCCGTTGGTGAGCAGCGCCGTGCCGAATTTAGCCACTATTCTTTGATAAGCCATTTCGAGCCATCTCCAATTATAGGGCAATTATAGCAAATTGCCTGCCCTCCTGTCCTGTGTTAGAATTTCGGGTAGGGCTAGGCCTTATCGGCTAGCCCTAGAGGCGTGTAAGGCACAGAATGGATTTAACTAAATTATTGCCGCTGGCGGAGGAGATGCCCGAATACCGCCGTCTGGCGGACGAACTGAAAGAAGCGGACGGGGAAACCGCAGCCGTGGCGCTGGAGGCAGCCAAGCCCTATCTCATCGCCGCCCTGTATCAATCATCGGGGCGACCCATGGTGGTGGTCGGCTCTCAGCCGGAGAAGTGTCAAAAGCTCTACGAGCAGATAGCGGCCTGGAGCGATTCGGGCGCGGCCAAGTTCCCCGAGCCCGACGCCCTGCCCTACGAGCGCGTTGCCCCGGACAGCCCCACCGAGCTGGAGAGGGTGCAGGTTTTGTCGGCGCTCACCGGGATGGATGGGGAGGCAAAGCCTCCCCTGATTGTGGTTTCGGCGCCGGCGCTGATGGGGAAGCTGACGCCAAATAAGCAGTTCCGCGCCGCCGTCCACGCGATAGAGCCGGGGATGGAGGTCGAGCCTTTCAAGCTGCTGGAGCGGTGGCAGGCGATGGGCTACCGGCTGGAAAACACGGTGGAGGTGCCGGGGACGATAGCCCATCGCGGCGGCATCGTCGATATCTACCCGCCCACCGGTGAGCTGCCCGCCCGACTCGAGTTTTTAGGCAACACCATCGAAAGCCTGAGGCTCTTCGACCCGGCCAGCCAGCGCTCGTTAAGCGCAATAGCGTCACTGGCTATAGGGCCGGCTACGGAGTTGCTGGCGCCGTTGATGAGCGCCAGGGCCGAGCTGGAAGAGATAGTTAAAAGCATAAAGCTGTCGAACTGCAACGCCGAGGCACGACAGCAGTTCGAGCGGGAATTAGCCCTGCTGGCCGACAAACAGGAGTTGAGCAATCTGCCGTTTTACGCGCCGCTGTTCAACACCGACAGCCTGCTCGACTTTCTACCCCAAGACTGCCTGCTGGTTCTAGACGAACTGCCCGATATCGAGCAGGCCGTCGAAGAGATGGATAAGCAGGCCGAACAACTGCGCGCCGAGAAGCTGGAGCGCCAGGAGCTGCCGGTTAACTTCCCCAAGCCCTATTTCGGCTGGAAGGAATTGGAGCGAAAGATAAAGCCAAAGTCGCGCCTAAGGCTGACCGCCTGGGGCTTAGAGGGGGAAGAAAACGCTCATCGTTTGAGCTTTGCCACCGTTCCCGGCTACGCCGGTCAGCTGCCCGCCTTCATCAAGAAGGTGAAGCAATTGCTGGAGCAGAAAAAGCGTTTGGTAGTCGTCAGCCACCAGGCCAGCCGCCTTTCCGAGCTACTGGAGCCGGCGGATATTATGGCCTCGCCCGTCGAGGAGATAAAGGCGATACCGCCGCCCGCCTCGCTGACCCTGGTTCAGGGGCTGCTGGGGGAGGGATGGGTGATGAACAAGGAGACGCTGCTTTTCACCGACGCCGAAATCTTCGGCTTCATCAAACAGCGGCGGCTGGTGAAGAGGCGACCCGTGCCCCACCACAAGTTCCTCAACGAGCTTAGCCCCGGCGACTACGTGGTGCACGTCGAACACGGCATCGGCCGCTTCGACGGCGTTATCAAGATGGGCGACGGGGACCGCCAGCGGGAATACCTGGTCTTGAAATACGCCGCCAACGACAGATTATACGTCCCCACCGACCAGATTGACCGCGTCAACCGCTACATCGGCGCCGGCGACCAGCCCCCCACCCTATCCCGGCTGGGCACGCAGGAATGGGGCAAGGCCAAGCAAAGGGTGAGGGAATCGG